>JACQYJ010000115.1 GCA_016208525.1 Deltaproteobacteria bacterium
GCCGAGAAGGAAGGAATGAAGGAAGTAAATAAAAATATAATGGAGGCCATAAAGGGTGTCGAAGAGGCAAACGCCTCCCTTCACAGTGCAATTAAGGCAGTGAAACACTAATGCCAATTCCCCCTTGTCATTAATGGGGATTTATATTATCCTTAATCACGATGGAACGGGTTATAACCCCTCAGATTGCAGAAGACGACCTTTCGTTTGACCCAAGCCTCCGCCCCCGCTCCCTAAACGAATATATCGGCCAGGAGAAGGTAAAGGAAAACCTCAGGGTTTTTATTGAGGCGGCAAAGGCCCGTGGTGAGGCGTTGGACCACCTCCTGTTTTACGGCCCCCCGGGATTGGGGAAGACGACCCTCGCCTACATCATCTCCCAGGAATTAAATGTAAATATAAAGACCACCTCAGGCCCTGTTATTGAGAGGGCAGGAGACCTTGCCGCAATCCTCACAAACCTTCAGGAAAAGGATGTCCTCTTTATTGACGAGATTCACAGGATGAACTCCACGGTTGAGGAGATCCTCTATCCGGCAATGGAGGACTTTCAGCTCGACCTTATCATTGGCCAGGGGCCTTCAGCCCGATCAATAAAGATAGACCTCCCAAGGTTCACGCTGGTAGGCGCAACCACACGGGCAGGACTGCTTACCTCCCCGCTCAGGGACCGCTTCGGCGTCATATCAAGGCTTGAGTTCTATAACCCGAAAGAGCTGTGCATCATTGTAACGAGGTCTGCAAGGATACTTAATATTGAAATAGAAGCAGACGGCGCAATGGAGATTGCCCGCAGGTCCAGGGGCACCCCAAGGATCGCCAACAGGCTTTTGAGGAGGGTCAGGGACTTCGCCCAGGTTAGGGCAGGAGGAGTGATAACAAAGAAGGTTGCTGATGACGCCCTGAAGATGCTGGAGGTTGATAATCAGGGTTTTGACGGGATGGACAGGAAGATACTCCTCACCATAATAGAAAAATATGGCGGCGGCCCGGTTGGTGTTGAAACCCTGTCCGCAGCCATAAGCGAGGAGAAGGACACCATAGAGGACGTTTACGAACCTTATCTCATCCAGGAAGGGTTCATAGACAGGACCCCAAGGGGAAGGACTGCAACAAGGCTTGCCTACAGGCATTTCGGGATAGATTTTCCGGTAGAGGCGGAGAGTCAAAAGCAGGAGAGGCTTTTTTAGCTATCGCGCATACTTTAAATTCTGAAATTGACTGCGTGCTTAGTCGTAACCTCCGCCGAAATATGCACGCTGATAAACATAGATAAAAACAAATATATGAAAAGCAGTTGGGGAAACATAATGAGTATAAGGATTTAAAGGCTCATCCGCAAAATCTGTGGGTTAGTTTTGGTTCCGGCAAATTGCCAAGAGTATAATATAAGGCTGTTTGCAGGCATGTCAGAGATTTATAACCATAAGCCTTTCTGATAGTCAGTTTTGCTTTGAGGTTAAATCCTTCTACAGTCCCAGAAGAAAGTCTGCCGTCAGCCTTGAACCAGTTGAGAATGAGCGGCTTGTGATTGCGCAACATCTTGGCTACTTTCTTCATCGGCACCAGGTTTGTTTTTAGGGTTCTTGTAATCCAGTTCTCAAGAAACTTATCTGCACATGCCGGATACTTATACTCCCAAAAACGCTGAAAGTCTTCGCGCATCAAATATGCCTTTATGGAACTCAAGTTGATCTTAACTATCTGGCTTAACCGTACCGTTTGCTTTTCTGTCAGGTTCTCAGGCCTTTTTAACAACACCCATCGGCTTTTTACCAGAACATTGTCTGCGCCTTCATCTTTGAGCTTTTTGACCTCTTCCCTCCGTATCTGGTCTATGGCCTCGTTGAATTTCTTCATAATGTGAAAGCGGTCAAGGATATTAAGGGCATTGGGGGCGCTCGAACTGATCACCTTCAGGTAAGGTGCCCACATGTCGCTGCAAACGAATTTGATTCTCAGGCAGCGCTCTTTACCCAACTCCTTGAAAAACGTCTGCAGGGTCTTGACTTTACGCTTAGCGCCACTCCATAAAAGCCTTTTGGCATTCGAATCAAGCTGATATACAAGGGTCAAATACTTGTGACCACTCCAGACCTGTATTTCGTCAATTCCTATCTCCTTTATATTCTCCAAATCCCTGTTGGCAAGGCCGTAAGCAACTACAAACTGCACTGCTCTATATACGCTATCCCAACTGGACCTGAATATCTCGGCTGTCTCTTTCCAGGTCAGGCGTTTGGCCCATCGGGCAAGGAACACCTTGTATGTTGTGGTCATATGCTCCTTACCCTCTGCCCAAGGAACTCGCTCAACATGGACGCCGTCAACAGGGCAGGAGACGCGTCTGGGGGAATACCGGAAAAAGACCTGAAACCCCCAAAACGGAACATATTCGTATAACCTGGCCGACTGTGTACCATAACTTCCAAATCTATTCCCGCATATCGAACATTCAGGTTTGGCATTTGTCCTTGGCTGAACATCAACGACTAACGCCTCTACTCCGTCTATAACCTCCAGATGGACTGCTTTGTAAACAAACGACTTGAAATTCTCAACCTTATTCAGTAAAGTCTTAATCAGCATTGCCTCTCCTCTTTGTTATAAGATGCTTTCTCGTAAAAAATATCTTATACACTATTTGGAAGGCAATGCTTTAAAAAACTTTCCTAATACACTTTACCCACAGATTCTGCGGACGAGGCAAATATTATTTCATGTATGTGCTCGCGTCAGATATTATACAACATCAAATTCAAGACAAAGCCAGTGGCGCAAGGATGCCAAGAATAAATGAAACGACCTTTTATGATTTAGAAATACCAAATCCACCAACTCAGGTACAAGAAACTATTGCCCAAAATATTGCTTCTAAAAAGAGTGAAATAAAATCTCTTCGTCAAAAAGCTAAAGAAAACCTTCCCCAAGCAATTAAAGAGTTTGAACAGGAAATATTTTATGCGGCTTAAAGGGTTTGAGCGCAACATAAGAAAGCTGGAGCAGCTAAAGAAGCAGCCGGACAAACTCCTTCAATTCTTTGACTGGAAACTCGACTTTCCAGAAATCATGAATCCGGCAATAGCGGGGGAAAATACAGGGTTTGATATTTCGATAGCAAACCCACCGTATGGAGCAAATATAGATAATGTTGTAGATAGCCTTAAGGATATGTATTCCGATGTGATTCATAATTATGCAGAAATATATAAAATATTCTTTAAGGTGGGTCTAAATGTTGTAAAGCCCTTTGGAATACAGTCCGTTATAACACCAAACACTTTTTTATCCCAACCACGATATAAGGATTTGAGAAAATTCCTTTTGAAATTCGAAATCCGTAAGATCGTTAATCTCGGAGAAAGTGTATTTGAGGAGGTCGTTGTTCCTGTTTGCTTAAGCTTTATAAAACGATACGCTCCTGCAGCCACCTTTAAATTTGCGGATGTGAGCGAAAAAAATAAATTTACAGGCAATCTAAACCTTATAAATAGCCACTTTTCAGATGTTCCTATCGCACAAGTACAGTCCTTTAAAGATTTAAGCCTTTATTTTGTAAAGCAGTTAGGAAAAAATCAAGTCTATTTTGATGAAGCATTAGAAATTAAGGATGCAGGCATTCAATATCATAGATCTGGCATCGGACTCAAAAATAAAGGTGGAAACGACCTTTACGAAAGGCTGTTTAATGATGACCCTCATAAACTTAGAAATAAAAAAGCAGTATGGTATGGAAAACTTATAAATAAATATTATATATCTCCACAAACGGATGAATTTTTTAATTTGGACTATGAAGACTGTTTAAAAGATAATGAAAGTGTAAGCTTTACCAAAAGTGCTTTTGCTGCATCTCCAAAAATTATTTGGCGGCAGACGGCACCTTCTCTCCAAGCGACAATTGATGAACAATGCCGTTGGTTCCGAAATACCATACAATGTGCATATATTAAATCTGAATATCTTAGCCAATTGGACATCAAGTATGTTCTTGGAATAGTGAACTCAACGTACTTAGCTTATTTATATAATAAGCTTGTGAAAGAATCAGGGCGGGTTTTCCCTCAAGTAAAAATAACTCATGTAAAAAAACTCCCCTTGATCATTGCTCCCAAAAATAATCAAAAGCAAATAACAGACCTTGTCTCCAAAGTTCTCAATGCTAAAAATACCAATCCCCAGGCCGATACCTCCGCCCTTGAAAAGCAGATAGATGAAATGGTCTACGCCCTTTACGGCCTTACGCCGGAGGAGATTGCGGTTGTGAAGGGGAAGGGATGAACGCAAAAACAACCAGGAAGACAAAACCAATATCGGTCGTAACCGCGGTGCAAACACCGGATCGTCCGCTGTTGACCGATGTGCGGCAGATGATTATTCAGGCCCGTGAAGGTGTTGCGCGGGCCATTGACTCCGGCCTTACCATGCTCTATTGGAATGTTGGACATCGCGTCAGACAAGATATTTTGAAAGAGAAGCGGGCGGAATATGGTGCGGAGATTGTCGCCGCGCTGGGACGACAATTGGAAATGGAATTTGGACGGGGATTTTCAACAAAATCCCTCCGGCATATGATTAGATTTGTCGAAGCGTTCCCCGACTCTGAAATTGTCTCCGCACTGCGGAGACAATTGACCTGGACCCATTTCAAATCACTCATCTATCTTGAAGACCAGCTAAAACGCGACTTCTACGCTGAGATCTGCCGTATCGAAGGTTGGAACACACGCACTCTGGACAAGAAAATCCAGTCCATGCTTTTCGAGCGCACAGCCCTTTCCCGTAAGCCGAAAAAGCTTGCAGAAATTGAACTCAAGGCTCTTCGCGAGGAAGATCGGATGACTCCCGACCTGGTCTTTCGTGATCCGTACATTATAGATTTTCTGGGGCTTAAAGACACTTACGCTGAAAAAGATATGGAAGCCGCGATCCTGCGTGAGATGGAGGCGTTCATACTGGAGCTGGGGGTTGGTTTCGCATTTCTGGAACGGCAGAAACGAATTACTGTTGATGGGATCGATCACTATCTTGACTTGTTGTTCTATCACCGGAATCTGCGCCGCCTGGTGGCTATTGAGTTGAAGCTCGGCGAGTTCAAGCCCGCACATAAAGGGCAGATGGAACTTTACCTTGGCTGGCTGAACCGGTATGAACGAAAACCGGAGGAGGAAACACCAATAGGTATGATCCTATGCGCAGGGAAACGACACGAGACGGTGGAGTTGCTCGACCTCGACAAAAGCGGGATACACATTGCCAGTTACTGGACGGAAGCACTACCCAAGGCTGAATTAGAACGAAAACTCCATGATGCCGTGATGCTTGCACGGGCACGATTGGAGAGGCGAGAAGGTGAATGATGAACCAGAGCAATGAAGTTCGCGGTTTAAGCATCCTAAAGGACCGACCTTTAAGCAATAAGGAAATCAGTCAAATAGGGGATTTAACAAGAAATCAGGTTTATAAGCTGATGACAGGACTGAGGGATGAAGGAGATGTTGAATGTAAAGGGCATGGTAAAAGCGCACTATGGCGCCTCATCTCAAGATAATGATTTGCGCCTTATTTGCGTCCGGCGCAAATCATTTAGCAATAGCTTTTATAGGATTATCTATATGGAAGGTTTCAGCGGAATAGGCAAATCACTCATCATCATAGGCGCCATCCTGATACTGATAGGCGTTGTTGTCTCTCTTTCTTCCAGGATACCTTTCATAGGAAGACTTCCGGGGGACATATACATAAAGAAGGAGAGCTTCACCTTTTACTTCCCCCTGGCGACCTCAATAATTATAAGCGTTATAATCACATTGATTATGTATCTGTTCAGGAAGTAGCTGATTTGACTAAATTTCCGAGGCCAATTGGCAAACAACATTAGGAGGTTTCCTTTAATGAACGGAATGAAGGGGGTTGTGTCCGGCAAGCTGGAGAGTCTGAAGAGCTTGATACCCGGACTTTCGAGGAGAGAGGGGATCGGATTGGATGAAGTGGATGGAGAGTTCAGGCTTCACCTCTCGGAGAAGGTAATGAGAGGGATGGAGCGGATGGAGGAGATAAAAAAGGAGTTCTCGGAAGATGGGAAGGTCGTGATTCTGGCGCCTATGGCTAAATCAATAGGAAGGCTGTCAAGCTTAGGGACCCTGCTGAAGAGCGACAAATACAGCCACAGCGCAATCGCCGACAAGATCGGCGGACAGGAACTTGACAGGCTTTACAGTTTTGACATGACTCTCCTCGAAGAGGTTGACAAGCTGGACATTATGGTTGAAGAGATAGCCACCTCCGACGGATACGACGCCAAGGTCAGAGAGGAGATAAAGACTCAGGTATCTTTGAATAAGGATCAAGGACATTATGGGTAAGGACATTGGCGGCAGCCTCCCTGTAATGCCAGGGGATGAAGACAACGCCTGGGGATGGCCTGTCGGTTATCCTTGCCATAAGGGTTACATCCCCCCTTCTTGAGGAAACCTTTACCTCTTCCCTGTCCTTTATATCCATCCTCTTTGCATCCGAAGGGTTAAGCTCCATATATGGATCAGGTGAGCGTTCATTAAGGGAGTTTACATTCCTGGTCATCGAGCCGCCATGCCAATGCCAGAGGTTTCTTCCTGTTGTAAGTATCAACGGATAACTGTCATCCGGCCATTCCGCCGGCGGATTGAACTCGACCCCGCTGAATAGACCAGGGCCGCGAGTGAATTTCTCCGTATGGAGGACAGGAGTTCCCATTATCAGGGTGCCGCATGAGTCATGGGTCGTAGAGCAACTGTTGCAAGGCCAGTGGACGCATACCCCTTTGTCTAAGTACTCATATGAGACGCACTGATATATAGGCGCTACGGCTGCAATCTCATCCATGATCCTGGAAGCAGAGGGGTAGTCCATCGGATAACCCATCTCCTTTGAGAGGGCCGTGATTATTCTGGCGTCTTCCCAGGCTTCTCCCGGAGGGTTTACCGCCTTCCTCACCCTCTGGATGCGCCTGTCAGTATTTGAAAATGTCCCTTCCTTCTCTGCAAATGCCGTTGCCGGAAGCACCACATCTGCCAGCTCAGCCGTTTCTGTCAGGAATATATCCTGGACCACAAGGAAATCGAGGGACTGTAGGGCCTTCTTCGTATGGTTCTGGTCAGGGTCGCTCATAAACGGGTTTTCACCCATTATGTAAAGCCCCCTGGTCCCGCCATCCTTCCCTATGGAGTTCATCATCTCCGTAACAGTCAGCCCTTCCTTTCCTGAAAGCGCCACACCCCAGGACTTTTCAAGGACTTCCCTGTTTTCAGGAGATGTCACTGTCTTGTATCCTGGAAATACGTTCGGCAGACACCCCATATCGCAGGCGCCCTGGACGTTGTTCTGACCCCTCAAGGGGTTCATGCCTGCGCCTGGTTTCCCCATATTACCGGTCATCATTGCCAGGTTTGACAGGGCGAGGACTCCGTTCACTCCGTTTGTGTGCTCTGTTACACCCATCCCCCAATAAATGGCGGCCCTCTCAGCCTTGCCATACATCCTGGCAGCCTCTATCAACTGTTCCTTCGGCACCCCTGATATCTTCTCCACAACCTCAGGGGTGTACTTCATGATGACCTCTTTTGCCTCTTCAAACCCTTCGGTCCTGCTCTTTATGAAGTCCTGGTCCGCAAGCCCGTCTTCAAGTATAATCCTGGCTATTCCGTTAAATACCGCCACATCTGTGCCTGGCTTCTGGCGGATGTGCAGAGTGGCATACTTTGCAAGCTCTATCTTCCGGGGGTCTATAATCAACAACTTCTTTTTCTTATGCCGTACAATCTGCCATATCTGCATACCTATGATGGGATGGGCCTCGGTGGTATTGGAGCCTGTAACAAGGAAAAGGTCGGTATCCTCCATGTCATGCATGGTGTTTGTCATGGCGCCGCTTCCAAAGACCTTTGACATGGCATAGACAGATGATGAATGACAGAGCCTTGCGCAATGGTCAACGTTGTTTGTTCCGAAGTTGATCCTTACGAACTTTTGAAATAAATAGTTCTCTTCGTTGGTGCATTTTGCAGAGGAAAGCCCTCCGAGGGCATCAGGTCCGTGCTTCTCCTTTATTTCCTTGAATCTCTTTGCAACATAGGAAATGGCCTCGCTCCAGGATGCCGAAGTCAGCTTCCCTTCCTTCTTTATCAGAGGGGTGGTCAGCCTCTTGTCGCTCTTGACGAACTCATAACCATATCTTCCCTTCACGCAGAGGTGCCCCTTGTTCAGGGTGTCATCCCTGGATGTAACCTTAACTATCTCGTTGTTCTTTGTATGCAGGGTCAGGGAACATCCGACGCCGCAGAAGGCGCAGGTGGTCTCTACCTGTTTGGTCTCCCACGGCCTGTACTTGAACTTGGACGGCTTTTCTGTAAGGGCGCCGACCGGACACTGCTGGACGCATGAGCCGCAGAAGATGCAGTCCAGCACCTTGTCTGCGCATGTCGAGACCTTCTGATGGAACCCCCTCTTCGCGTACTGAATAGCCCCTATTCCCCTTGCCTCGTCGCAGACCCTTATGCAGCGGCTGCACTGGATGCAGCGTTGATAATCCCTTCTGATAAACGGGTTTACCTCTTCTACAGGGACCTTCCTCTTTTCGCCGTTAAAACGGTTTTCCTTTACACCGTAATCATGGGTCAGGTCCTGGAGCTTGCACTGCCCCCCTGCATCGCATGTCGGGCACTCCAGGGGATGGTCGGAAA
>JACQYJ010000116.1 GCA_016208525.1 Deltaproteobacteria bacterium
CCTGGGCTTGATCTTTTTATCAGGCGCCTTGGGCGGGTCAATCACCTTGAATGCAAAGTTCTCCTTTACCTCAGACATGAGGGCGGTTTCCACCTGCTGGGAGAGCAATATGTAGATTTTCTGGCGGATGATAGGGTCCGAAGCCTTTGCCAGCTGTTGCTCAAGATGCTTTCTATTAGCCTCGGCAACCCTCTTTGACTCCCCGCTCATGTGGTCGGTAAGCGAGGTTATAAAATATGAAACAATTGCAGCCGCATTTTGCGGGTCATCTATAATCGCTGAGATAGTAATGGCATTACTCTTTTTATCACTCGTAATGTTAACCACATCGTTCAGACTGCGCAGCCCGTCCCATATAGTGGGAACCGAATCATCCACGCCTTCCACTTTTTGTATCTTGTCCGGTTTAATAGCCTTGATAGCTGATCTCGGCACATTCAATGCCTTCGCAATAAGCCCGGGTTTTTTCGGCTCTTTCCAGGCCTTCTTCTCCTTGTCCCAGTTATCCGAGAATAAAAGGGGCAGAAGATCATATTTCACTATCACCTTTTCCCTGAGAGCGTTAGAATTAAGGTATTCTATGATCTCCGTAGTAGACGAGGACCCCGGCATGGATATCCCGGCCATGCCTGCAATCCCGCCGAACTGCGACGCAATAGAGCTTAAAGAGCCTCCAGACTTCTCAGACGAAACAGGGATAATCACGGCCCTGGCTTCATATATATCTTTCATAAAGAGTGAAGCTATTGCGGTTGTCATCACTATGATGATCGTCAGGATGGAGATCATCAACCTCCTCTTCCAGATGATCCGCCAGTATTCGAGCAGATCTATCTCGTCTTCATCAAGGCGCTCCGCGTACATCCTGCTGTTATTTTTTATCTCTTCATCCACCATCATCTCCTTCTCTTTATCAGCTTTCTCAAAAAGACCGGTCTCACACAAAGGCACAAAGCGCACGAAGAAATACCAGAAATCCATTTTGGTTTAAACCCAAGGTCTAAAGCCTTTCTTTGTGTTAGACAGACCTGAGTAGTTAAAAATTATTCAACATGTCCGTTTAGAATACGGGATATGCCATCCTTCATCAATTCGTCACCAAAATTCAGCATGTATCCGAGCTTCTTGCCTGTCAATTTCAGATACGTCAAGACCTGCTTCTTGTGTGCTTTGCGACGCCCCTGTCGCACAACCCTCAATCCTGACTCCTGAAGCATATCAGCAAGTATCACCTCGTATACGGTCTCAAGCAATCCCGGACCAAGCTCCATGTGAAGGCGCACTGCACGATCCACAACAACCTTCCCAATTTCATTTTCCTTCATTTCTTCGTGTCTTTGTGTCTTCGCGTGAGGTTCATTTCCCCATTTCCGTCATTTCTTCGTTCTTTTTGGCCTGAAGAGTCCGTCTTCCTTAGTCACTCTCAGCGCCTCCGCGTGAGACCATCTTGTATCTCAACTCAAAACTCATAACACAGAACTCACAACTCAAAACCGCCTTTAATCCTACTTCTCAAACCAAACACCAGCGTCAGACAAAAAGAACTGTTCAAGTGGAATACCGCCGGAACCGACGATGAACGACTTTGCTCCAGGGTATTTGTTTCGAAACCGGTCAATTCCCGAAAGCTTCCCAGCTCTTCCGCTTTTTACCTCGATTGCCCAGGTTTTTGAACCTCTCGATACCACAAAATCAACCTCCATGTCGCCTTCCCGCCAGTAAGAAATGCCGTATTCAGTCCCTGAAAGGCCGTTCAAAAAGTGCGCACCTGCCGCGTTTTCAACAATACGGCCCCAGCATACAGAATCTCCAATAGCTTCACGGAATGTCTTTGTTGAAAGGGAATTTATCAAGGCGTTGTTCCAAAGTATCAGCTTGGGGCTGGAGCCGCGCTTTCGTATCTGCCCCTTTGAGTATGCCTCAATTCCGCTGACGAGAAATGCCGACTCAAGGAGCTTCAGGTAATGGGCAAGCTTCCACTGCCGTTCGTCTTCCACAAAAACAACTGCGCCTGGATACCCTCCATAATAAAGCCACTTCTTCAAATCCCAGCCAAACGCCTCTCTGCATTCCTTAAACGACCAGTGCATGCATCTGTTCAGGAAAAACCTTCCTGCCAGACTTTCCGTAAGGCCTTCCTGCAGCAAAAGAGCGGATGAGCCAAGCACAAGAAGCCGTATATCGTAATCGCTCCGCCTACCCTGATCCCAGCAGTATTTGAGCGTTTCGCTCCAACCCCTTACCTTCTGTATCTCGTCAAGAACGAGAATGACAGGTCCTCCCTGCCTCTCACATTCAACCTGAGCCAGGCGCCAGTTAGTTTCAATCCATTCAGGACCAGGCGGCAGGGGGCTGTCGGCTGTCGCGTAAACAGATGGGAACGGCAAAGCTTCGATCACCTGTTGCGCAATCGTCGTCTTCCCGACCTGCCGGGGACCAGTAAGCGCCTGAAATACCGGGAGTCTGCGTTTCATCGCTTCAGAAAGCGTATGGACAAGAGAGCGGGTAAACATTATGCCCGAAGTATAACAATAAACAAAACGTTATGTCAACAAATACTCAATGATTAATTATTTTTACTCAATAACTTAGTATTTGTTCCCCGTAACTCAAAACTTAGAACTCAAAACTGCCTTTAACGCCTTTATCTGCGTATCTCCGCTCCTTCGCTTAGAAGCGCCTACTTTTGGTGCGGTTCAATTTTTCCTACATATACCTTCTCCGTGATTCTCCGTGGCCCTTTCCGTGGTAAAAAAATGTTT
>JACQYJ010000123.1 GCA_016208525.1 Deltaproteobacteria bacterium
ATATTTAAGTCTATTCTTTCGGAACAGGCATAACTGCTTTCGTACTATTCCCAGCAGAACCAGATTCGTTTGTAGCTATTGGAACAGTCATTGTCTTACCTGGAGGAAACGGCGATAAAAGATAATCATCTCCTGCCATCTTAACCCTCGGCCAGGAACAGCCGGAAAGGAGAGTAACAATTAAAATTACTAAGGAGTTCATTGGTAAGTGGTAAGAAGACATATTTCAGAATCTCCCCTAACCCCTCTTTGCCAAAGAGGGGGAGCATTCCCAACTTTGGAAAAGGAGGATGAAGGGGGATTTTATGTTGCTTTACAAATGAACTTATTAGTAACCGATGTCACCATCAAATCAATCTCCATGACTTTTTTCGATCACCGTATCCCTTTTCCAGTTTACGTCATCCTTCTCAGGATGATCTATATTGTAATGCAGGCCTCTGGATTCCTTCCTCCTCATGGCGCATTCTATAATAAGTTCCGCCACTGTGGCTATGTTTCTCAGTTCAACAAGGTCGCTGGTCAGCCTGAAGTTCCAGTAATACTCTGCGATCTCCTCCTGGATGAGATCAATCCTGTGCTTTGCCCTCTCAAGCCTCTTATCGGACCTGACGATGCCGACATAGTTCCACATGAACCTCCTTATCTCTTCCCAGTTCTGGGTCACAACCACCATCTCCTCGCTCTCTACCGCCCCCTTTACATCCCAGGGAGGTATTGACGGGATTGACACAGACTTTCTGATTTCTGAAATAGCAGAGATGGAGGCCCTGTGGGCAGTTACGGCCCCCTCAAGGAGTGAATTGGAGGCAAGCCTGTTCGCTCCATGCAGCCCTGTGCATGCCACCTCGCCGCAGGCATACAGCCCCTCTATGCTGCTTTTCCCGTTTATGTCTGTGACCACGCCTCCACAGGTGTAATGCGCCGCAGGGACAACCGGGACAGGGGCCGACGCCATGTCAAAACCAAAGGAAAGGCACTTTTCATATATGTTCGGGAACCTCTCCTTTATAAATCCAGCCCCCTTGTGGGTAATATCGAGGAATACGCAGTCATCCCCGCTCCTCTTCATCTCTGTATCTATGGCCCTGGCCACTATATCCCTCGGCGCCAGGTCCGCCATCGGGTGGTAGCTCCTCATAAATCCAGTCCCGTCTTTCAGCCTGAGTATGCCCCCCTCACCCCTCACAGCCTCAGAAATAAGGAAAGACTTCGCAGCAGGATGATACAGGCAGGTAGGGTGAAACTGGATAAACTCCATGTTGGATATGGTTGCCCCTGCCCTGTAAGCCGCTGCAACCCCGTCACCTGTCGCAACATCAGGGTTGGATGTATAAAGGTAGACCTTTCCGGCTCCGCCTGTTGCCAGGACGGTTACTGAGGCAATAAAGGTGTGGATATCCTTTGTGGTGTTGTCCAGGGCATATGCCCCATAACAGATGTTCCCGTTCTTTCCAAAGAACTTGGCGTGGGTGATGAGGTCAATAGCGATATGTCTTTCATAAAAGGTTATATTGGGGTTTTTATCGGCAGCTGAGAGAAGCGCCCTCTCTATCTCCCTCCCTGTGATATCCGATGCATGGACTATTCTGCGGCTCGAATGCCCGCCCTCTATCCCGAGGTCAAACTCCACCCCTTCTCTGTTCTCCCTCATGGTGAATCTTGCGCCCCGGGAGACAAGCTCTCTTATCCTTTCAGGCCCCTCTTTAACAATTATCTCTACAACATCCTCGTGACACAGCCCGGCGCCTGCCTGTAATGTGTCCTTTATATGGGCGTCAAAAGAGTCGCTCTCGCTCAATACTGAGGCTATCCCTCCCTGCGCATAGACAGTGGCCGACTCGGACTTCTCTCTCTTTGTCACGATGGCCACAGTCCCATGTCGAGCAGCAGTCAGGGCAAATGAAAGGCCTGCAATGCCGCTCCCTATCACTAAAAAGTCCGTCTTAATCTCCATAGTCGAAGAGGTTATGATATTTAAGGGCAGGTGTCAATATACTATCCAGCCTTCTTATCCTTTAAGCCTTTCATACGTCTCTTCAAATTGAGAAACCGTTTCCCTGAAGGCCCTGAGCAGTTGCGGGTCAAAATGGTGGGGCATGGTCCTTCCGTCGCCTTCCAGGATTATCCGGCATGTTATTGTGTGGTCAAAGGCCGGTTTATATGGCCTGAGGTTCCTTAAGGCGTCATATTGGTCTGCAATCGAAAGTATCCTCCCCTCCATCGGTATCTGCCCGCCAATAAGCCCCTGGGGATAACCGCTTCCGTCCCATCTCTCATGGTGGGTGTAGGCGATGGATTTCGCCAGCATGAGCCTTGGGTTGTCTCCGATTATCTTGGCTCCCTGGTATGGATGCGTCTTCATTATCTTCCATTCTTCGTCAGTGAGTTTTCCCGGTTTTCTCAGTATGTCGGGATGGATATGCGTCTTGCCTATATCGTGCAAGGGGGCCTCCTGACGCATGTCCTCAACAAACTTGTCAGACATACCCATCTTTTTGGCAAGGACCGCACAGTACATTCCGACCCTTAAAGTATGGTTGCCTGTATCTTCATCATTCGCTTCAGCCGCGCGTGCAATCGCATTTATAGCATATATAAAGGCGTCGTTTATCTGTTTCTGGCTTCTTTCAATGTCCTCAATCTGCCTTGCATTCTGAAGCGCCACACCTATCTGGGATGCCAGCTTTTCCAGGGTTGACATATCCTCAGATGTAAATGCAGACGGTCTTTTACTGCCGACGCTTAATACAGCCTCAAGCTCGTTTTTTACTATCAAAGGAAGTCTTATTTGAGAGAGTAATCCCTCTTTGGATAATTTATCTTCCAGCGGAAGAAGGATTTCTGCATCAGCAAGATTCGCAACGTATTGCGGCCTTCTCGTTTTTACAACATCTGCCGCACTCGTATCTTCAAACGATATTAATCCTCCTTTTGGAATAACAGTTGTCCCGAATCCGGCTGCATAAATAAATCCCTGTCTTTCTTTATCAACAAGCGCAACGGTTGCCCAGTCGCAAGGCATGACCCTGCCGATCATTCTCGTAACAATTTCCAGAATCTCCTGTGATTCAAGGGTTGAAAGTATGTTTCTGTCTATTTCATTCATTACCTGAATGGTCTCTACCTTGTGAGACAGTTCTATTGATTTGTCTATTGACTCTTTGTAAAACCTCGCCTGTTCAAGGGCTACGGAGACCTGATTTGCGATCCCTGCCATTACCCTCTCATCCCGTTCGCTGAATTCAAATCCCCCCTCACCCGCATTTTCCAAAGGGGGGATGTTTGAAAGTCCCCCTTTAG
>JACQYJ010000124.1:0-4765 GCA_016208525.1 Deltaproteobacteria bacterium
TGTTCCGTCCGTAAATGCCATTGCTGCAGGCCCGTCCCACGGCTCCATGATGGCGGCATGGTATTCATAGAACCCGCGCTTCCCTTCATCTATATGGACATTCTTGTCCCAGGCCTCCGGGATCATCATCATCATCGCATGAGGCAGGGAGCGGCCCGAGGCCACAAGAAGCTCCAGGGCGTTGTCAAAGGAGGCGGAATCGCTTCCACCCGGGGCAATCACCGGGAAGAGCTTCTTTATGTCATCACCAAAGAGGTTCGACTGCAACGTGGCCTCACGGGCGCGCATCCAGTTTATATTCCCCTTTACCGTATTTATCTCGCCGTTATGGGCCAGGTATCTGAAGGGCTGGGCCAGGTCCCATGTAGGGAAGGTGTTCGTGCTGTAACGCTGGTGCACAAGGGCCAGGGCGCTTACCATGGAGCTGTCATTCAGGTCTGGATAGAAGGTCCCCATCTGATCCGCAAGCAACAACCCTTTATAGATTATAGTCCTGCATGAAAGGCTTGGTATATGGAAGTAGCTGGCCTGTGTCATGCCCGATTCACGGACCGCATTCTCCACCCTTTTTCTTATGACATATAGCTTCCTCTCATAAGAAGGCTCATCATTGGTCCTGCGTCTCACAAATATCTGCCTTATAACCGGTTCCACCGCCTTTGCCGTGTATCCCAATGTGCTGTTGTCGGTTGGAACATCCCTCCAGCCAAGAAGCTCCTGCCCTTCCTCTTTTACCGTTGTTTCAAGGATAGATTCGCATCTCTTCCTCTGACCCTCATCCCTCGGCAGGAAGACCATAGCAACTCCGTACTCCCCGGGCTTAGGAAGCGATATGCCGGTCTTGCTGCAACCGTTAAACAAAAACTCATGGGGGATCTGGATAAGTATCCCGGCCCCGTCGCCTGTATCAGGGTCTGCGCCTGTGGCGCCGCGATGGGTGATATTGACCAGTATCTCCAGCCCTTTCTCAATTATGTCGTGAGACTTTACACCCTTTATATTTGCGACAAACCCGACCCCGCAGTTGTCTTTTTCGTACCGCGGATCATACAACCCCTGCCTTGGAGGCATCCCTGCTCTTGTATCCAATCGTATTGCTCCTTATCGTATAAAAAATTAACAGCAAAATTTCTCGCAAAGACGCAAAGAGCGCAAAGTTACACAATAACAAGCTCATCTTTGTGTACTCTGCGCCTTTGCGTGAAAAAATAGCTATTTATCCTTAACAACCTCGTTCAGCTCCGTTACAAGCTTATCGAGGTCTATGAAGTGCAGCTTGCAGGCCTGCCCTATTGTCACAAGCTTTGCCATGGTGCTTCTCAATGCCGGATTTGCCAGAAGCCCGAAGCAGTGCCCCTGCTTTGTAAATACAGGAAGGGTCTCAGGGTATTTTTCCAGCGCCTCATATACATTTGAACCCTTGGTTATCTTCATGGATTATTATTCTCCTTGATTCCTGCATTTGGGGCTTCCACCTCGAATACCTCCCAAAGAGGAATCTCTATCCCCTCCAAACTATTGAGAGGCAATATCTCCTGAGGGCCAAATATATCAGGCACTCCGTACAATCCATCCCTTAATACAAATCTTTCGACATAATTCTCTGTTGGATCGATAAGGATATATTCCCTGACCCCATATCTCTCATAAAGGGCCTTCTTTTCCCTTTTGTCTTTTATGGCAGTTGATGGAGAAAGTATCTCCACGACAAGGTCGGGAGCACCCTGAATATTGGCCGTGGTAATCTTGTTCTTGTCGCAGACAACAAGGACATCAGGCTGGACCACATCAAACTCAGATAAAACCACGTCTATGGGAGAAATACCAGGTATACAGGATTTCCCTGAAAGTTTATTTCCAAGTATGCGGTAAAAATTTCCTGCAATTCTTTGATGTTTAAATGACGGCGCTGGCGTCATATTGTAAGCAACACCATCAATCAGTTCCCACCTTTCACCATCCAGCCATGTCAGGTAGTCATTATAGGAAAATCTCTTTTCAATTTTAGCAGCTAAAGACATAATCTCATCCGAGGATAAACGCCTTCCCAGCCTCCGTAAGTTTTTCTAACCCTTCCTGGCTGAATGACTCTGCATAGAACCTGACAACAGGCTCAGTCCCCGAAGGCCTGATTAAGACCCAGCTCCCATCAGATAGAATAAGCTTTGTCCCGTCTATTGTGACAACCTTGTCAACCTTCAACCCGGCAAAGGAGGATGGCAGGGTCTTGAGTCTATCCTTCAGCCCGCTTCCTTCCAGATGGATATTTACCCTGCGTGTAAGAACTGTGCCCACCTCAGAATAAAGATCATTGAGCATCTCTGTGACGCTCTTCCCTTCCCTCGCCACCATCTCGGCCACCAGAAGGCAGGCCAGGATACCGTCTTTCTCAGGGACATGTCCCTTTATGGTAAGCCCGGCGCTTTCCTCCCCGCCTATAATCAACTTGTCTTCAGATATCAACTCCCCTATATATTTGAAGCCTACCGGCGTCTCATAAACCTCTATGCCGTGCCTCGCAGCAACCCTGTCTATCAGGTGAGTGGTTGCAACGCTCCTTGCAACACCCCCGCTCCATTTCCTCATTCTTACAAGGTAATCAAGGAGAAGGGCCACGATATAGTTCGGCTCAATGTATACCCCGCCCCTGTCAACTATCCCGAATCTATCTGCGTCACCATCAGTAGCAAGGCCGATAGATATAGAACTGTCACTTCTCACCTTCTCTATAAGGTCGTGTATGTTCTCCTCTGAGGGTTCAGGCGGCTTCCCTCCAAAGGTGGGGTCAGGGTATTCATGAAACCTGACTACCTCGCACCCTGCCTCTTTCAGCACGCTGTCAAGATAATCCCTTGAGGTCCCGTAGAGATGGTCAACAGCAATCTTCATCCCTTTTAGCGCTTTAACATCCACCTTTTCCCTTATCTCTTTCAGGTAAGTATCCTTAGGTTCTATAATCTCGATTAACCTCTCATCCATCCCCTTTTTAAGGGAGAGTTCACGATAAGTCATCTCCCCCATCATTTCGTTGGCCCGCCTCTCTATCTCGCCTGTTGTCTCCGGCAGCGCCGGGCCTCCCCATGATGAGGAAAACTTAAGGCCGTTATATTCAGGGGGGTTATGGCTGGCAGTGAAGTTAATCCCGCCTGCCGCCTTCCTCCTTATTATCTCGAAGGCTATCACAGGGGTAGGGACATCCCTCTTGCAGAGGAAGGCCTTGATGCCGTTGGCAGCAAGGATTTCAGCAGACTCAAGGGCAAATTTTCTACCCATAAAGCGGGTGTCGTAACCTATAACAACGCCCTTTTCGCGCTCACCCTTTTCCCTGATATGGTCGCATATCGCCTGGGTCACAATCCTGACATTTTCGAAAGTGAACTCGTCAGCCAGTATCCCGCGCCAACCGGATGTCCCGAATTTAATCTTTGTCATGCTTGCTCCTTTGAGGCATATAGCTGATAATATTTGCATAATATCCTGCGTGCTGTCAAATAAAATCTCCCTCCTTTACCATACTGGAGAGACGATTAAGACAGGAATGCCGGGCGCTTCTTTTTTCCGACATCCCCGAATGTTTTTCAAAAGAGGTTGTCATTTTCGAAATGTTATTCTAAAAAGAGCATTTAACCGCAGAGGATGCAGAGATCGCAGAGGAAAATCAATAGATTTGGTTGAAAACCAGGATCACCAGACAGGTGAATTACTTTTAAATTCCAAGTCTTTGGTTTTTTTCGCGTACTTTACGGCTTTGCGAGAACAACTGCCTTTTTTAGGGTTATGCGTTATGGCTAAAAACGACTTGACCGGAACCTATCATGATGGTAGAAATAGTCACAGTTTATACCAAGTTGCTTTCAAGCATCTATTATCGAGACGAATGAAAGCTTACTTGGTATTAGACCTTATACTTGATGATATACGAGGAGGCTGAATGAATATTTGTGTTATTGGCACAGGGTACGTTGGTCTTGTTGCAGGTACATGTTTTGCCGAGAGCGGCAATGATGTTACCTGCGTGGATATTGATGCAAAAAAGATTGACAGGCTAAATAATGGAGAAGTCCCGATTTATGAACCGGGTCTTGGGGAGCTTATAAAGAGGAACAAAGAGGACGGCAGGCTCAAATTCACGACAGACCTGTCAGCCGCTGTAAAGGGATCCCTGATATGCTTTATCGCAGTCGGCACCCCTCCCGGAGAGGACGGCACAGCAGACCTGAAGTATGTCCTTGAGGTTGCAGGAGGGATAGGAAAGGCAATGGATGGATACAGGGTCATTGTTGACAAGAGCACAGTCCCTGTTGGAACCGCTGACAAGGTAAAGGCGGCAGTGCGCTCTGAATTGCAAACACTGGGAGTCAACTATGACTTCGATGTTGTCTCAAACCCTGAATTCCTGAAAGAAGGGGCCGCAATAGACGACTTTATGAAGCCTGACAGGGTCGTCATAGGGGCAGACAGCAAAAAGGCCGCTGAGGTAATGGAGGACCTTTATTCTCCATTCGTAATGAAAAATAATCGCGTACTAATCATGGATGTAAAGAGCGCAGAGATGACAAAGTATGCTGCCAACGCCATGCTTGCCACAAAGATATCTTTTATAAATGAGATAGCGAACCTGTGCGAGCTGGTTGGGGCTGATGTGGCCAATGTCAGGAGGGGAATAGGCTCGGACTCCCGCATAGGGTTTGAGTTTCTCTTCCCTGGGGTTGGTTACGGCGGTTCCTGCTTCCCCAAGGACGTCCAGGCGATAATCAGAACAGGC
>JACQYJ010000124.1:4822-12886 GCA_016208525.1 Deltaproteobacteria bacterium
TAAACCTTTGGACGGAAAAATTATAGGAGTATGGGGGCTGTCATTCAAGCCGAGGACCGATGACATGAGGGAGGCCCCCGCTATAACCATTATCAACAGGCTCCTTGAAGCAGGGGCAAAGGTAAGGGCGCATGACCCTGAGGCTATGGATGAGGCGAGGAAGGTCTTTGGAGAGAAAATAGTGTATCTGAAGGACAACTACGAGGTAGTGAGAGACGCGGATGCCCTGGTCGTAATAACCGAGTGGAACGAGTTCAGGAGGCCCAACTTCGACAAGATGAAGTTGCTCATGAAGTCGCCTGTGATATTTGACGGCAGGAATATATACGAACCAAAGGAGATGAAGGAGCACGGCTTTATATATTACGGGATCGGGAGGATGTAGAAGGGGACTGTCCCAAGATTTACGGACGAAGCGGAGCGAAGTCGTAGAATCGGGACTGTCCCCTTGAAGGGGGAATGGCATGAAAAGAATTCTGGTCACCGGCGGAGCCGGATTCATAGGCTCCCATCTATGCGAGAGGCTTCTGAACGAAGGGAACGAGGTGGTCTGTCTCGACAACTTCTTCACAGGCTCTAAGGACAACATCATCCACCTTATGGACAACAAGAGGTTTGAGCTGATACGTCACGATATTATTGAGCCGATCCTCTTAGAGGTGGACCAGATATACAACCTGGCATCCCCTGCATCCCCCATCCACTATCAGTACAACCCTGTAAAGACTACAAAGACCAATGTCATGGGGACCATAAACATGCTGGGGCTTGCCAAGAGGGTTCGGGCCAGGATACTCCAGGCGTCCACTTCAGAGGTTTACGGCGATCCTACGGAGCATCCGCAGAAGGAGGATTACTGGGGGAATGTGAACCCCATAGGGCCAAGGAGCTGCTACGACGAAGGGAAGAGGGTTGCTGAGACCCTGATGATGGACTATTACAGGCAGAACAATGTTGCGATAAGGATAGTAAGGATTTTCAACACTTACGGCCCAAGGATGGCTCTGAATGACGGACGGGTTGTTTCAAACTTCATTGTGCAGGCGCTGAAGGGTGAAGACATAACCGTATATGGTGAAGGAAACCAGACCCGCTCATTCTGTTACGTCTCCGACCTTGTTGACGGCTTAATAAGGATGATGAACCAGGGGACTGTCCCAGATTTACGGACGCAGCGAAGCGAAGTCGTAGAATCGGGACTGCCCCCGGCAAAGAAGGAGTCTTTTATCGGCCCCGTAAATATCGGAAACCCTCATGAACATACGATCCTTGAGTTTGCTGAAAAGATCATAGCAATGACAGGCTCAAAATCAAGACTATCCTTTAACCCTCTGCCTCAGGATGACCCGAAGCAGAGGCAGCCCGATATAACCCTGGCTAAGGAAAAACTGGGATGGAGTCCCAGAGTCTCCATTGATGAGGGGTTGGGGCTTACCATCAACTATTTTAAAATGAAGGTAAGGGGGTAATCTATGAGTAAGCCATTGGTCGGAATTATTATAGGAAGCGACAGCGATCTGCCTGTCATGGAAAAGGCTGCCGAGGTATTGAAGGAGATGGGTATCGTGTACGAGATGGATATATCATCTGCCCACAGGCTTCTTTAAAATCAGGCGCATTGAACGGCGTGGATGCTTTGTATTCAACAGTCCAGATGCCAGCAGGGATCCCTGTTGCTACTGTCGCCATAGACGGCGCAAAGAACGCTGCCTACCTCTCATGCTCCATACTCTCTATAAAGTATCCTGAGATAGCCGGAAAACTGGAGGCATACAGGGAAAAGACAAGGCAGGAGCTTATGAAAAAATCTGATGAGTTAAAAAGACAAAAGGTATAACATTCCGGGATATCAACTGGAAGAGGGGACAGATAACGCAACAACCCGCTCCCTCAGCCTGTCTGCAATCTGTTGATAATCAAGTCCCAGGATATCCTCTGTGGTTAAAGGCCTTCCGAAGGTGACGGTGACTTTTTTCAGCCTCGGGATCCATGCCCCTCTTGGCAGGACATCCAGTGTCCCTTCTATGTAAGTCGGTATCATGGCGACGTTCAGAACCGACGCCAGGATCCCGACACCTTTCTTGAACGGCAGAATACGGCCGTCTACAGACCTCCCCCCCTCCGGGAAGATGCAGAGGGCAGCCCCTTCTCTCAGGACGTAAGAGGATGCCTGGAGGGATTCGGAGAGGCCCGAGTCCGCATCTATGCGCATGATATGCCCCCATCTGGCAGCCCTTGACATCAAAGGCCCCTGGAAAAGGCCCCGGAAACCAACGGCAAACAGCATTGGCAGCCTGTTTCTGAGGACGCCCCCGATCAGGAAGCCGTCTATATAGCTTGCGTGGTTTGGGGCGACGATGCAACCCCCAACGGGCGGAACGTTCTCAATCCCCCTTACCTCTAAGCGCAGGAATAGACGGGCCAGGAGATAATAGGACCATGCGGCAGCCATGACTGAGGCATTGCTTATAACGCTTCTCTTCAGCCCTATCCTCTCTATCATCTCCTCAGACGGAGATTTCTGAAGGATCTCGCCCCAGGATACGGGCCTCTTGAGGGCCTCTACGCCGGAAGCCCCGACCATGTATTCCGTAGTCATGAGGATGACATCCCTTACAGCCGTGACCTCTGACGCAAAGCTCTGAGGTATCGAAACCCCAAGACCGGTTTCAAGGGCTGCCATGAGTTCCACCCTTCCGAGGGAGTCTATGCCCAGGTCCAGTTCCAGGTTTGAGTTTACTGATATCCTTTTATCTGTCATTGAAGCGAGGGCGCGCAGGACTACCTTTGCCGTATCGCTCTCCATGAGCCTCTGGTCTTCATCGGAGATGGGCGGCTCTTCCGGGACGCCTGCCATTTCAGTCTCCCTGACCATGAACCTCCTTATCTTTCCAAGGTGCGTCCTTGGAAGGGGTTCCTTTAATATGCTGAATCCGGAGACCCTTTTGTACGTTGGAAGGGAGGCTGAAAACTTCTCTATCTGCCATCTTATCTGCTCAGTGATATTGGCAATGCCGTCTGCCGACAACTTTTCAAGATTTGGAAAGATCAGGGCCTTGACCCCTTCAAAGCTTCCAGGATGGTCCAGGTCAGGAATCCCTATTATACATATCTCCTTTATATAAGGGCTCTGCAGGTAGTGGCTCTCTACATCTTCGGGGTATACATTCTTCCCGGAACTAAGGACTATGACCTCCTTGCTCCTCCCTGTAATAAAGAGGAAGCCTTTTTTATCCAAGTACCCCAGGTCTCCCGAATGGAACCAACCATCCTTAACAACCTCTGCTGTGGCGTCAGGCCTCTTGTAATACCCCTTCATGACGTTGGGGCCTTTTATTAATACCTCACCAACCCCTGCCTGGTCTGGATTCTCTATCCTTACCTCCACCTGATTAATTACTTTTCCCACGGAGCCTGTCTTCTTGGCTCCAGGCAGGTTGAAGGTGGCCACAGGGGATGTCTCCGACAGGCCGTAACCCTCGAAAATCGTAAACCCGAGCCCCTCCATGTCATATAGAACGGCAGGGTCAACCTCCCGCAAGGATCGGGACAAGGAAGCAGACCATGAAGGGGTATGAATGGTGGAGCGGCAGGATCCCGAGGACATGATCATCCTTGGCGACTATCCCGCTCTCTATAATGGCGTCGGCATTTGAAAGGAGGTTCCCGTGCGTCAGCATTACCCCTTTAGGGACCCCTGTTGTGCCTGATGTATATAAAAGGGAGGCAATGTCGTCGTTTAAAATCCCCCTAAATCCCCCTTTTTCAAAGGGGGACTCTGATACTTCCCCCCCTTTGGCAAAGGGGGGAGAGGGGGGATTTCCAGGCACAGGCTCATCGAGCCGTATTATCTTTATATTCAACGCTGTGGAGGCCTCTTCTACAATCGGCAGCAATGCCTTGGATGTAAATATCGCCCTGCTTTCAGAGTCTTTTAGAAGGTTCTCAGCCTCAACCTTTGTATACTGGGCGTCCAGAGGAACAGCGACAACCCCTGTAGAGACTATGCCAAGGTAAGCCATCCCCCATTCAGGACAGTTCTCTGAAAATATAGCGACCCTGTCCCCCTTGATTATCCCAAGGCTGGAGAGATAGTGACCTATGCCAACTGCCCTGTCAGAGATATCTCTGAAGGTAAAACTCTTCAGACCATCCTCCCCCTTCATCTGAAGCGAAGGGAGGTCCTCGAACCTCTTTGCAGTCTCTGAAAACCTGTTAAATATTCCTGACATAAGACCTCCCTGCTTCTGTAACGATGTTCGGCCCGCCGCCTCTGACAAAATGGAGCATTGCCATCCCTACAAGGAAGAAGGAGGCTACTGAAAGGATGGCCGGCCTCTGGCTTCCGAAGGCTGCTGAGACCTCTCCGAAGACCAGCGGGCCGATGACTGCGGACGACTTCCCCACCATGGAGTATACGCCGAAGTAGTCGCTTTCACGCCCTTCGGGGATGAACTGTGCATAAAAAGCCCTTGTAGCCGCCTGCACAGAGCCGAGGCCCAGGCCTGCTATCACCGCTATCCCCCAGAACTGGTTTGTTGTCTGGACGAAGTATGCAAGGACTGAGACGGACGTCCAGAGTAGGAGAGACAACCTTACCACTGCCTTTGGACCCCATAAGTCGGTAGGCTTAGCCATAAGAAAGGCGCCGGCCATTGCCGTCACCTGCGCCAGGATATACAGGAATATCAGCTCCTGGGGCTTGAATCCCAGCGTAGTTGCTGCAAAGATACTTGAAAATACGATCACAGTGTTTACCCCGTCTTCGTATATCAGGTATGCCAGAAGGAACTTCCTCTGCTCCCTCCTCCCCCATATCTCCTTCAGGGTATGTATGGCGTATCTGAGACCTTTGGAGGATGCGTCAATGAGAGATATATCCGTCTTCCTGTCTGATGGAAGGAAGAGAAAGGCAGGTATTGAGAATGCGGCGAACAACGCTGAAACCGTCAGCCATGTAAGGCTGAAGTAACCGCCCCTGACAAGCGGTATGGCGATCAGAAGGGACAGGATGGAGCCTGCGTAACCGGTCCCGAACCCCCATGAGGATACCCGCCCCTGGTGGTCCTGCGGGGCTATCTCAGGGAGGAACGCATTGTAGAAGACAAGCCCACCTTCAAGCCCTATGTTGGCAAGGACTATCATCAGAAACCCCTGCAAGACCATCCCCTTTGCAAGGAGTGAGAAGGCCGCAACCGAGAGTATGCAGAGGTATGTATAGATGAAAAGGAACCTCTTCCTCTTACCTGCGTAATCTGCGATACCGCCAAGGAATGGAGAGCTGAGGGCAACTATTATCATGCTGAGGGATATGGCCCTTCCCCACCAGAGGTCGCCCCCTCCTCCCTGGTTCCCGACTATCACATTCGAATAGTAGACAGGGAAGACCACAGCAGCAATGACTGCGGAATAGCTTGAATTGGCAAAGTCAAAGAGGCACCAGCTCAGTATATATTTTTTATTCATCTCTAAGGAAAAGTATGACAATTAATGGAAGGAGTCAATGGAAAATTATCACGTCATATTTTTATTGAAAAAGACCGTGTTTTCATGCTATATATCAGGCCTCAGATTGATTGTCAGGAGCGGTTCTCATGGGTAAGTTCAATATAAGGTTTCTTCCATACGACAAATCTGTAGAGATCGATGCCGAAACTACTCTTCTCAAGGCATCTATCAACGCAGGAGCGCATATCAATGCCCCCTGCGGAGGCAAGGGGACTTGCGGCAAGTGCCTTGTTCGGGTCAAGGAAGGGGATTACGATACCAGGTTCACTCCCCAGTTGAGCGAGGAAAACAAGGGGAAGGGTTTCCTCCTTGGGTGCGAGACAAGGCCCAGGGGCGACATGGTCGTTGAGGTCCCTATCGAGTCTCAGATCAGGCCCGGTGAAAAGATTGCCACAGGGGCAAAGAAGGAGGAGCTCCACAGGATGTTCATGGAGCTGGCCGGGGAGGTCCGGCCAAGGACAAAAAAGATATGTCTGAAGCTTGCCCCTCCGAGCATTGATGACCATGTGGCGGACCTTGAACGTCTGAAGAGGGAGCTTTCAGCTGCCGGTTTCAATACAGACCACTTCTACTGCGGACTTCCTGTTTTAAGAACACTGGGGAAGATTCTACGGGAGGAGGGTTGGGATGTGACTGTGACACTTTACCAGAGCGGCACAGCCCTGGAGATGCTGGACATAGAGTCTAAGGAGATGTGCGGGATCAGGTACGGCGCTGCGGTGGACATAGGGACTACAAGCGTTGTTGTCTATCTTGTAAACCTCATCACAGGAGAGATCATTGATACAGCAGCATCCTATAACGCCCAGGCCAGGTGCGGAGATGACGTTATATCAAGGATCGTATATGCCACAGAGATGGACGGCCTTGATGAATTGCAGAGGTTGGTGGTAGACAATATAAACCACCTCCTGACCGGCATAGCTAAGAAGCATTCCATAGACATAAATCTGATAGACAAGATGATCGTGGCAGGGAACACAACCATGACCCATCTATTCTATGGGATAAACCCTGAATCTATAAGGCTTGAGCCGTATGTCCCTGCTGTTTCTCTATTCCCTGTAATAAGGGCCATTAACCTGGGGATCAACATCCAGGATACCGCGCCTCTATATTCCTTTCCGAATGTGGCAAGCTACG
Organism: Deltaproteobacteria bacterium; assembly: GCA_016208525.1. GTDB lineage: Bacteria > Desulfobacterota > JAENJC01 > JAENJC01 > JAENJC01 > JAENJC01. The sequence continues at coordinate 11,474 of JACQYJ010000124.1, forward strand.
TGGGTGGAGATATAGTTGCAGGTGTTCTCACATCAAGGATATATACGAAGGAGGAGACATACCTTTTTATAGATGTCGGCACCAACGGGGAGGTCGTCCTTGGCAACAGGGACTGGATGATGACTTGTGCCTGCTCAGCAGGGCCCTGCTTTGAGGGGAGCGGCATAAAGTTCGGGATGAGGGCCATGGAAGGGGCTATAGAAAAGGTTGACATAAATCCAGTTACCTTTGAGGTCAATTGCGGGATCATAGGGAATGTAAAGCCGATAGGTATATGCGGGTCAGGGATGATTGACGCCCTGGCGGAGATGTATCTCACGGGCGTAATAGACCAGAAGGGGAAATTCAGGGATGGGCTTGATACCCATAGAATCAGGCGTGGAGAGAACGGGATGGAATACGTCCTGGCCTGGAGGGTGGAGAGCGGGATTGACAAGGAGATAACACTCACTGAGGTTGACATAGACAACCTGATTCGGGCAAAGGGGGCTATTTACGCAGGGTTCACCACCCTTCTCGGCGAAGTGGGGATGACATTTAACGATATTGCGAAGCTTTACATTGCAGGCGGCTTCGGCAGATATATAGATGTGGAGAGGGCCATAACCATAGGGATGCTCCCTGACATGCCTCTTGATAAGTTCGAATTTTTAGGCAACACATCTGTGACAGGGGCCTACCTGGTGCTTCTCTCCGACAAGCTGAGGGAAGAGGCAGAGGAGATTGCAAAGAAGATGACATACCTTGAACTTTCGGTATGCAGGCCTTTCATGGACGAGTATATGTCCGCGCTCTTCCTGCCTCATACAAACATAGATTCCTTCCCTAGTGTAAAGAGATTGCTGAATGAAGTAGGGAATGTTAAGCTCTAAAATAAGTGGTCGGCGGCCGGTGGCCAGTGGTCGGTTTTTTAGACTGATCACTGACAACTGATCACTGACCACTGCTTTTGAAAGGAGGTGAATCAAATGCAGAAACTTAGAAAGGCCTTATTCAGCCGTCCGCTGGTATGGTACCTGACCATGGCCATGATGCTGATATCTTCTGTCCCAAGGAATGCGGATGCGGCTCTTGTTCCTTCGCAGATGGCGGCAGACGGGGCAAGACGGGCGGACATAATTAAGGTGCAGGCTGCCCTTGAGTCAAAGGTTGTTTCGCAGAGACTTGCCGACCTCGGGCTCAACACTGAAGAGGTAAAGGCGAAGGTAGCATCCTTCTCCAATGAAGACCTCCATACCCTGGCAAGCAATGTGGACCAGCTGAACGGCGGCGGAGATGCGCTCGGGTTTATTATTTCGCTCCTTATCATTGTCCTACTGGTTGTTGTCATACTTCAGGTCATCGGCCACAAGATTATAATTAAAAAGTAATCATGATGCCCTCCAGCCTCTTGCAAAAGTCCTTAACCACAGA
>JACQYJ010000125.1:0-4473 GCA_016208525.1 Deltaproteobacteria bacterium
AGGACAGACAAGATACTAAGGCGGCTTGAGGCACTCTCCCTCGTAACATCAAAGTCCTGTCCCACCTCTTCGAGGGTGTGGTCAGACCTTTCACCAATCCCGAACCTCATCCGCAACACCCTTGCCTCCCTTGGAGTCAGGGTCGCCAGCACCTTAGTTGTAACTTCAGTAAGGTTGGAGGTTATCACTGCCTCTACGGGAGACGGGATCGTCTTGTCCTCTATAAAGTCGCCCAGATTGCTGTCCTCCTCTTCTCCTATGGGTGTTTCAAGGGATATCGGCTCCTTGGCTATCTTCAATATCTTCCTCACCTTATCCAGCGGCAGCTCCATCTTCTCCGCTATCTCTTCAGGCGTCGGCTCCCTCCCCTTTTCCTGGACGAGGTACCTTGAGGTCCTTATCAGCTTGTTAATGGTCTCTATCATGTGCACAGGGATCCTTATGGTCCTGGCCTGGTCTGCTATGGCCCTGGTAATGGCCTGTCTTATCCACCACGTGGCATAGGTGGAAAATTTGTATCCCCTCTGATATTCAAACTTGTCTACCGCCTTCATCAGGCCTATATTCCCCTCCTGGATAAGGTCAAGAAACTGGAGCCCCCTGTTTGTGTACTTCTTGGCGATGCTGACGACCAGCCTTAAATTGGCCTCTACCAGCTCGCTCTTTGCGACCTTTACCCTGATCTCTCCGCTCTTCAGGTTTTTGAGCGCCTTCTTCATTTCTGCCGGCGAAAGTCCTGCCTTTTCCTCCATGCCCGTGATCTTTTCGCTGATATCGGATATCTCCGCGTCCATCTCCTTGAGCCTCTCCTGAGAAATGCGGCTTTCCTTTGCAGCCTTCTTAAGCTCTGCGCCACCGACTCTTGCCCTTGCAAGAATGCACGTCAACTCTTCCCTCGAAGAGGTGGGACAGGACTTTGATGTTACGAGGGAAAGGATCAGACAGATCGAGGCAAAGGCGCTCAGAAAGCTTAGACATCCAAGCCGTGCCAAGAGGCTGAAGAGTTTTGTTGAGGGTTGATTTTTAGAAATATGAAAACCGTTTTAATCGGTTTTTTCCTTGACATACTTGATAATTAACTCTAAAATATTTTTTTCTTCGGGCCCATAGCTCAGTTGGTTAGAGCCACCGGCTCATAACCGGTCTGTCCCTGGTTAGAGTCCAGGTGGGCCCACCACTCTAAAATATGGCATATCTGAAAGATAAATACAGTGAATGCTCATCCTCTTTTGAGAGGTCCAAAAGGTGCACCGGAAGGCGCACCTTTTTTATTTTGGGATGACAAAAATCGGGGATGTGCTGAGGATAGTTAAGAGAGTAGCGCCGGAGGCCCTGGCCGAGCAGTTTAGACAGGTCTGCGACTGGCATAATCCTGTCCCTCGATGCAGATATCGCCATGTTTGACATGGCAAGGGAGGTTGGCGCAAACATCGCCATTAGCCATCACCCACTGTTTTTTAATCCCATCAGGCGGCTTGATTTAGAGACGCCTGCAGGCAGGATTATAGAAAGGGCTGTGATAGACAAGATGACTCTGTATTCTGCCCATACAAATCTTGATGTCATGAATGGGGGAGTAAACGATACCCTTGCCGACAGGGTCGGGCTTTTAAATAAGAGGCCCTTTGCTAAAATTGGGAGGATCGGGGAAGTTGCCTCTATAGAAACCCTTGAATCCATTGCTGTAAGGATGAAGAGCGATTTTTCTCTGCCGCATGTTGCTATAGCAGGCGAGCCGGAGCGTATGATAACCAGGATTGCAGTCTGCGGCGGAAGCGGCGGCTCTCTTGTGAAGGATGCGGCAGAAAATGGGGCAGACCTCCTTATAACCGGAGACGTAAAATACCATGCAGCCAGGGATGCCGAATTGTACGGCATAGCGGTTATCGATATAGGCCATTTTGCATCGGAATCGATTGTCCTTCCTGTGCTGGCCGCCATCATAAAAGAGGCTCTGGAAAAAGAAGGGATTGATATAGGAATCCATATACACTGGGGAAGGGACCCGTTAAGAGTATGTTGAAAAAGATGAAGGATGAGGGATGAGGGATGAAAAAAAAAGTTTTTTTCTAATTCATCCTTCAGCCCTCAGCCTTAATCCTTATTTTTATTATAAAAGGAGGTAGATATTGCAAGAGCAGATAAGGTTACTGGTTGAGCTCCAGAAGGCAGATGCAGTATTGGGAGGGATGAAACGGAAGAGGGAAGATACTCCGAAACGCCTGTCTGAGCTTCAGATCGGCCTTGATGCTATGAAGGCCGATCTGGAACGGTGCGAAGCTCAGCTTGAGGAACTGAAGAAGGACAGAAGGACAAAGGAAGGCCTGCTTCAGATGGAGATAGACAGGATACAGAAGACCGAAGGCCACTTAAAGGATATAAAGACGCAGAAGGAATACCAGGCGCTCCTCAAAGAGGTTGATCAGGGGAAAAAATTGAATGCCAGCAGGGAGGAGGACATCCTGAAACTCACTGCCGATGTTGAGGAAATGGAAAAGGTTGCATCGGATGCGGCAGCAGCCCTCAAGGCAAAAGAGGTAGAGTATACAGAGGAAAAAAAGGCGCTGGAAGGAGATCTTTCCAGGATAGACGCTGAATTTGACGGCAAGAGGAAGGGATGGGAAGAGATCGCAAAAAAGGTTAAGCCGAACGTCCTTAAGATGTACCAGAGGGTATCAGAGAGAAGGAATGCCACATCCGTTGTCCCCGTGAAAAACGGAGCATGTACAGGATGTCACATGAACCTCCCTCCGCAGCTTTACAACCAGGTCCAGAAAGGTCACGAGATGATCCTGTGTCCCAGCTGTCACAGGATATTGTACTGGGAAGGAAACAACGGTTGAAGAAAGACGATGTATTAAAACATCTGGCCGAGACCCTCAGTTTTGCCAGGACGCTGGAGAGGTTCCCGTCTCTCACATGCGACAAGCTGAAATCGCTCCTACTCGAAGCATCCTTACAATTCAAAGAGGCCCCTTCCAAAACCCATACCAAAACAGATAATCTCACATTTTATATAGACGGCGCATCCAGAGGAAACCCGGGAAAGGCCGCCATCGGTGTAGTCGTAATGAATGGAAGCGGCCATGTCATTCATGGGCTCAAGAGGTATATTGGCGAAACCACCAATAACATGGCAGAGTATCAGGCGCTTATAGAGGCCCTCACTGAAGGGAAAAGGCTTGGAGGAAAGTCTGTTCGGGTCTTTTCAGATTCTGAACTCATGGTAAGGCAGATAAACGGTGTTTACAAGGTGAAGGACAGCAAACTCCTTGACCTCTACAAAGAGGCAAAGGGTCTGATATCCGGGTTCAGTGATTTCAAGATAGACCACATAACAAGGGACAAAAACTCTAAGGCAGATGCATTGGCCAATGAGGCCCTTGACAACCATCTGAAAGGGGTTTGAGCTCTGCCGCAAGGACGCCGGACAGACGACGGGGCGGCTGCCCGCCCCTATAGGCATCTGAACCGAGACACCACTTATCTTACCAGACCTTCCGTATGGTTTTCAGTCCAGTTAGATAGTCCTCGTAATCAAGGCTTGCTTCAACTCCGTATTCCCTGAAGATATCCATCATCTTGGAGATTGGGACCCCTGCTATCTTTGCGGCCTTTTCAATCGAGGCCTCGGATTACTTATATTTCCCTTTGGCAAGCATCACCCTGCCGAGGTCTACAAGCTCCCTCACCGCTTTTGATATGTCTTCCTTCTCCTCTTTTGCAAGAGAAGAGAGGAACCTGTAGTCGTCATTATCTATGCGTATGCTCAATGTCTTTGTCTGCATATAATCAACCCTCCTTAATCTGCCTCATTGCATCATCAATAATAGCTTTACTATACCTTCCGACAGATTGCAATTTCTGAAGCTTTATAACGGCGCCACTCTTGTCAATAAACCCTTTTTCAAAGGCCCTTATTAAAATCGTTGTTGCCGTAATGAATTCGAGCTTAAGGAACTTGCTTGCCCTGATAGCGTTACGATCATCCGTAGCTATCGCTTCTGCTCCTTCTTGCACGGCGAGAAGCAAGGCCTCTGCTTCGCCAACCTCTATATTGAAATCATCCATCAGCTTTTTCCCAGCGCCGCCATACCCTATCTTTACCACCTCAATCTTATTTTCGGCAATCAATCTGGTTATAAGAGGGGTCTCTTCTTTTCCTTTTACGCAGACTTCAGCGCGAACCATCTCAGGGATCAATAACCTCCGTTTATAATTAGATATGAACAACTCCAACATCTCTATTTTTGCAAGGAAGATCAAGGTCGATGAGTCAAATACTATCATATTGATAATGTATGACATTTGTATGACATTGTCAAGAAAATTACCATGTTTGCATAGAGGCTAAATGAGGCCCTTGATCGCTCGACAAATTTTCTTGACATCCATCACGTGACACATTACACTTATAACAGTGATAAAAACCTTTGCGGACAAACATACCCAGGAGCTTTATGTCACCGGCAA
>JACQYJ010000125.1:4641-7896 GCA_016208525.1 Deltaproteobacteria bacterium
AAATAACAGATTATCATTAAGAGAGGAGAAGGAACTATGGCTATTTCAAATACTAATGCACGTAAAGTGAAACCAACTCATCCAGGGGAGATGCTACGGGAAGATTTTATGCCTGATTACGGGCTGACGATAACAACCATTGCAGAAAAGCTGGGAGTCTCTCGCCAGACTGTAAACGAACTGTTAAACGAACATCGCTCGGTTTCCCCGGCAATGGCATTGCGCTTGTCAAGGCTGTTTGGCAACAGCCCCGAGTTTTGGCTTGCAGCCCAGCTTGCGGTAGACCTGTGGGAAGCGCAAAGGAACTACAAGAAAGAACTAAGCCACATACACATGCTAAAGGCTGCATAATAACTTCCTTGCAGGTGTCAAGAAAAAGAAAGGATCACTCCCCGGCCTGAAGGCAGAGACTTCGGTATACCTTGACAACCATCTGAAAGGGGTTTAGTATAAATTTAGCTGAAGTAGTCCAGATGGCCGCCGGGGAGATTTATCTTCCGGGAGGAAAGTCCGAACTCCAAAGGGTATGGCGCTGGATAACGTCCAGTGGGGGCAACCTCAAGGAAAGTGCCACAGAAAGCAGACCGCCTGCCAGCATAAGCTGGAGTCAGGAGTCGGGTGCGAAGAGTTGGGAGATAAATACTCCTGACTCCGAACTCTTGACTCAAAGCTCCGGGGCACAGCCCCGGTGGGTAAGGGTGAAACGGTGGGGTAAGAGCCCACCAGTTCCGGTGGCGACACCGGAAGCTTGGAAAACCCCGCCAGGAGCAAGACCAAATAGGTTCCTGCCTCTTAAGTGAGGGAGGCGCTTCCCGCGCCATGGAACGGGTAAGGTCGCTAAAGGCCGCGGGTAACCGTGGCCGTAGATGAATGGCCATCTAAAACAGAATTCGGCTTACGGGCTGCTTCAGCTATCTTCAAAGGTCAAGAGATTAAAAGGTCAAAAGGTTAAGAGGTTTAATCTGTGTGCTCTGTGGTTCGATTGCAGGATTTAGGTAAGAAGTTTCCTGCCTGGTAGTAATAGTTCACACTCATTACTATTGATAATAATATCCTCGGTTGTTAGAATCCCCTTCATTATCCCATCCGAACCGTTATTAATCTTTCTTTAATCTCTGAAGTTTTATACTCATGGAAAATTTGCCTCAGGAGCGACAATGAAAAAAAGTGGGATATCCAACTGGTTTATTGTAGCTGTCAGCATATTCATAATAACCATCGCTTTAGGGACATACGAGTCTCTCTCTCAGTTCTATAAACCGGAGAACAGTATAGTAAATGCCCTCCACGGTTATGGCTATCTGAGGAAGAGGTTCTCCCTGTTTGCGCGCTGGGGGGCGCTCCGCCACTGGTTGTCTGCGCATATATTTTTAGGGATAATGGGGGCCTTGCTTGTAACCCTGCATACCACCTTCAAGTTGGGGGGGATAGTTGCAACGAGCTTCTGGTCCATGATAATTACCGTAATTTTCGGCATCCTCGGAAGGTATATATATATTCAGATACCGCAGAACGTGGCCGGCACAGACCTTCAGGTTAATGAGATAAACAAGATGGTGGAGGAGGTTGACAATAAACTGCGCGAGCGCTCCGGAAAGGTGGATGTATCACAATTGTTTAAGGAGATAGATGTTGTAGATGAAAGGGTAAAGGACCTCAACCTGTTCAACGCCCTATACTTGATGGTAAAGACCGATATCATCAACCGGTTTAAACTGTTGCATATTAATAAAGCGCTGAAGACTGATTACCACCTTGGCAGGGGTATCAGAAAACAGATCGTCACGTTCATGAGCAGAAAGGCGGCATTAATAAGGCGCAAGAACTTCCTTTCCACCTCTCACCGCCTTTTACACTACTGGCACGTCCTTCATGTCCCTCTTGCTGTCGTGATGTTCTTGATAATGTTTTTGCATGTAGGAGTCTATTTTGTGCTTGGGGGCGGAAGTTAATGTCAGTTTGTCATGCAAGCCCTGCCAAATCTAATAGGACCTAAATCCTGCAATCTGCCACGGACTATCACGGACACCAACAGTAGGCGCTTCTAAGCGAAAGCAGTACTATGATAGATACAGCTTTATTTTAAATTCACCAGAAAGGTTATCAGATTTTTATTTATAGGTTATTGAAAAGTCAGATATAGTCCGTGAAAGTCTGTGGCTAAATGCATTTTTAAGGTAGGAGATGCAGATGACAAGCAAAATCTTCCTGGCAGCGCTATTTCTGTTATTTAATCTTTGCGCAAACAGCCGGGCTCAGGATATAGGGTCTTTGATAAGCCCTGGGGAATTGAGCAGCCCGCATGCAGAGTATGACGGCATAAAGAGCTGCACAAAGTGCCATGAGCTTGGAAAGGGCGTTACTGACGGCAAGTGCCTCGAATGCCATGACAAGCTCGCAGCAAGGATCAGCAAAAAGCAGGGTTATCATGCGAACATCAAGGATCCTTGTATAAAGTGCCATAACGACCATAAGGGACGCGACTACAAGATGGTCTCGTTGGACAAGACTAACTTTGACCACGATCCGACAGGTTACTCGTTGAAGGACAAACATGCCGATGTCAAGTGCATAAAGTGCCATAAGAAGGAGGGGGTTTACACAGGGCTTTCCAAAGAGTGCATTTCATGCCATGAAGACAAGCATAAGGGACAGTTGGATCAGGACTGCGGCCGTTGCCACAACTTCAAAGGCTGGAAGGATATAGAGAAGTTCAGGCACGACACCGACTCAAAGTATCAGCTTAAAGGGAAACATGTTGACGTCCGGTGCGCCAAGTGTCATCCGAAAAACAGGTTCAAGATTGATAAATATAAAGAGTGCATAACATGCCACAAGGACCCGCATAAGGGAAAGCCGTTATGTGCCGACTGCCATACTGCCGATGGGTGGAAGAAGGTAAAGACCGACCACTCAAAGACAAAATACCCTCTTACATATAAACATGAGGATGTGGCTTGTGAGAAGTGCCATAAGGACAAGCAGCTGAAGGGGATACCTTTCGCAACCTGCGATTCATCCTCGTGCCACAAGGACCCTCATATAAATCAATTCAAGGACAGGGCGTGTGACTCGTGCCACAACACTAAGGGTTGGAAGCCGGCGCTCTGTGATCATGCCTCCCAGGAGTACAAGGGGTTCAAGCTGGACGGCAAACACGTTGACACAAAGTGTGAAAAGTGCCATGTCCAGGGGCGTTACAAGCCGCTGAATTACAAGACATGCGATACAGCCGACTGCCATAAGGACCCTCAT
>JACQYJ010000122.1 GCA_016208525.1 Deltaproteobacteria bacterium
CCTTTGCCTTTGACTGACGCGCCGCAAGAAGAGCCGCTTCATTTATCAGGTTTGCGAGGTCAGCTCCGGAGAAACCGGGTGTCCCGCGTGCAAGCACGTCGAGTTTCACGTCATCTGCAATGGGTATCTTTTTGGCGTGAACCTTTATTATCTCGAGCCTCCCCTTTACGTCAGGGGCGGAGACGACAACCTGCCTGTCAAACCTTCCGGGCCTTAAAAGGGCAGGATCTAAAACCTCAGGCCGGTTGGTTGCAGCCATTATTATGACCCCTTTCCTTGTGTCAAATCCGTCCATCTCGGCCAGGAGCTGATTAAGGGTCTGGTCCCTCTCCGAGTCTCCACCGAATACACCCATCCCCCTCGCCCTCCCGACAGCGTCCAGTTCATCTATGAATATTATGCACGGGGCCTTTTCCTGGGCCTGGGCAAATAGGTCCCTTACTCTGGCAGCGCCCACACCCACAAACATCTCCACAAAATCAGAGCCTGATATGGTCAGGAATGAAACCTTTGCCTCCCCTGCCACAGCCTTTGCCAGAAGGGTCTTTCCTGTGCCTGGAGCCCCCACAAGGAGAACCCCCTTAGGTATCCTCCCACCAAGCCTCTGAAACTTCTCAGGGGTCTTCAGAAACTCTATTATCTCGTGAAGCTCTTCCTTCGCCTCATCAATACCTGCCACATCATCAAAGGTGACCTTTGTCTCCTCTTCTACATAAAGCTTTGCCCTGCTCTTCCCGATTGACATTACGCCACCCATACCGCCCATCCTTTTAGCTATAAAGCTCCAGGCCCCAAGCATGAGGAGCAGGGGGAATACCCAGAACAACAAGAGGTCTCTCAGCCAGGTTGTCTCAACCTCACCCTTGTATTTAACCCCCCTGGCAGAAAGCTCGCTGACGAGGTCCTTGTCATCTACCCTGATGGTTACAAAAGGTTTTTCCCCGCCATCCGCGGTCTCAGGCTTCATGAGCCCTTTTATGGTGTTCCCGGATATTGATACCTCTTCAATCTTACCGACTGTAAGGGCAGTCTTGAATTCGCTGTATGTTATCTCGTTGACCTTCGGGGCCAGGTATATCTGCAAGGTCAGGAAAAGAAAGAAGAACATCAACATAAACCAGAGCGGTGATATTTTCGGCTTTTGATCCACTACTGTCTCCTGAAAGAGTTTTGTTATCAGAAAGTATAATGGCTTCATCTAACTATTGTCAAGGCATCCGTGTCTGTATTCAACTTAAAAAAGGCATGGAATTCCCTTGACATATCGGGGTGCATTGTTGTATTTTAAGCCTAATATCAGCATTGAGGGTGGGTATGGCATCAAAAACCAGTGGCAGAAGGGGCCAGTGAGAAATCTTTGAGATTTCAACTGGCCTTTTTGTCTTGTCGCCATTGAAGATATAAAGGAGTTTAATTTGCCTGCCGAAGTCATCATCAAAACAGATTTTAAAGAGTTGGGGCCGGTCAGGCGCGGGAAGGTCAGGGATGTCTACGAGCTGGAAAACAGCCTTCTGATAGTATCAACAGACAGGATATCCGCCTTCGACGTAATCCTCCCAAACGGGATACCGCAAAAAGGGTTTGTCCTGAACCAGCTTTCAAGGTTCTGGTTCGAAAGTACCGCGGATATCATACCGAACCACCTTATTACTACGGATGTAAACCGGTTCCCTGATGTCTGCCGGCCTTACCGGGATATACTGGACGGAAGGAGCATGCTGGTCAGAAAAGCCAGGCCCCTTCCGGTTGAGTGCATAGTCAGGGGGTATATCTCGGGTTCTGGATGGAAGGAGTACCAGAAGACGGGCGCCGTTTCAGGTATATCCCTGCCAAAAGGACTCGCGGAGTCCTCAAAACTTGGATATCCACTGTTTACACCATCCACCAAGGCGGAGATAGGTGAACATGACGAAAATATCACCTTTGACAGGATGAGGGAGATGATAGGCCCCGAACTGGCTGAAAGAGTGCGGGATATCAGCATAAAGGTCTATCAGAGGGCCTCAGAGATAGCTCTTTCAAAAGGGGTAATCATTGCAGACACTAAATTCGAGTTCGGAACGGAGGAAGGAGGCAGGCTTATCCTGATAGACGAGGCCCTTACTCCAGACTCCTCACGCTTCTGGCCTTTGGAAAAGTACCAGCCGGGAAAGGGACAGGAGTCTTATGACAAGCAGTTTGTAAGAGATTACCTTTTATCAATAAATTGGGAGACCCTGCCCAAAATGCCTCATCTACCGGAGGACGTGGTTAAAAAGACCTCTGATATATATATGAAGGCGTATAAGCTGTTTGTAAAACAATAAGGAGGGAATCAGATGAAGATATTCACAGGTATAACAGTCCTGGTGATTGCAGCAACCGTTCTCACGGGATGCCCAAAGAAAGCGACCATAGTGAAGGAAGAGGCAAAGGCCCCTGTTGTAGATATGAAGGCGGAAGAAGAGGCTAAGGCAAAGGCAGAAGCCGAAGCAAAGGCAAAAAAAGAGGCTGAGGCGGAAGCGAAGATAAAAGCGGAAGCAGAGGCGAAGGCAAGGGCTGAGGCGGAAGCTGGGGCAAAGGCCGAGGCAGAGGCAGAGGCCGAGACAGAGGCAAAGACTGAAGCTGCTGCAAAAGAAGCCGTCCGGCTCGAGGACATTCATTTCGACTTTGACATGTATGAAATCAGGGGAAACGATAAAGAGATATTAAGCGCCCTGGCTGAATTGCTGTTAAAGAAGAAAGATGCCAACTTGCTCCTGGAAGGTCATGCCGATGACAGGGGAAATAGCGCATACAACCTCGCCCTTGGAGAGAGGAGGGCTCAAAGCGCCAGGGAGTATCTGGTAACTCTCGGGGTCGGCGCTGCAAGGATATCCACGACCAGTTACGGACAGGAAAAACCTGTCTGCAGCGAGCCCAATGAAGACTGCTGGTGGAAGAACAGAAGGGTCCATTTCGTGGTGCAGGAGCAGAGATGAGGAAGACAGTTATTTGCCTGGGAATGATTCTTGTCCTTGTTACAGGATGTTCAACGGCCAAGGTAGAAAGCACAGGGAGAGATATAACAGAAGAGCCGGGCAAAGTAATTAAGGCAGGGGTAACAACCAGGGAAGAGATCATCAGGATATTTGGCGAACCTTCAAGGGTCTCAAAAACAGACGTATCAGAGGAGCTGGTCTATGAATCAAGAAAGGAAGAGACTCCAACCTATATTGGCGGGCTTGTAATAGATGAGGCAGGTAAAAAAATAACACTCAAGCGCCTTGAGATATTGATTCAGAATGGAGTGGTGCAGTCGTATAAGTTTGAGGCCAGATCGGAGTAGCTCCATTTAGACAATGCAGGGATGAAAACATGGAAGATAAGAGGAAGGCACAGGAAACAGAGAGACTTAAGTCAGCGGTCAAGGACCATATCGAACATGATATAGGCAGGGACCCTGCCTATGCAGGCGCCTTTGATCATTATCTTGGCCTTTCCAATGCATTGAGGGGCAGGCTTATGGAAAGATGGGTCAAGACCCAGCGTTCTTACTACAACAAGGATGTCAAAAGGGTTTATTACCTTTCCCTGGAATTCCTGATCGGCAGAACCCTCGGCAACACCATGGTAAACCTTGGGATTGAGAATGAGTGCACTAAGGCCATTGAGGGCCTGGGGCACAGGATGGAGTCCGTAAGAGAGGCGGAATGGGACGCAGGATTGGGAAATGGAGGCTTAGGCCGTCTTGCTGCCTGCTTCCTTGACTCCATGGCTACCCTGGGTATTCCCGCATATGGATATGGAATAAGGTACGAATACGGGATATTTTGTCAGAGGGTGAATAACGGTTACCAGGTGGAGTCTCCTGACAACTGGCTCAGGTACGGGAGCCCCTGGGAGATAATCCGTCCGAACCACCTCTTTCCTGTCCAGTTTTATGGAAGGGTAAACCAGTATATAGACTCAAACGGTAAACTGAAAAACGAATGGGTCGATACCGAGGACATCATGGCCATGGCCTGTGATACGCCCATTCCAGGGTACAGAAACAACAATGTCATCAACATGAGACTCTGGGCGGCAAAGGCTTCAAGGGCCTTTGACCTTAACTTCTTCAACAGCGGCAACTATATCCAGGCGGTTGAGGAGAAAGAAAAAAGCGAGTGCATTTCAAAGGTCCTCTATCCGGCAGATCATATTATGGAAGGGAGGCTCCTCAGGCTTAAGCAGCAGTACTTCTTCGTATCAGCAACCTTCCAGGACATCATGAGGAGGTATGAGAAAGACGGGGCTCCTTTTGACAACCTTCCCAATAAGGTGGCAGTCCAGTTGAACGACACCCACCCAGCCATTGCAATCCCTGAATTCATGAGGATACTTGTTGACCTTGAAGGATTGCCGTGGGAAAAGGCATGGGAGATATCGGTCGGGACCTTTGCCTATACCAACCATACAGTCATGCCGGAGGCGCTTGAGAAGTGGCCTGTCTCAATGTTCGAGAACCTCCTTCCACGGCACCTCCAGATAATATACGAGATAAACAGGAGGTTCCTGGAGGATGTATGGCGTCGGTTTCCCGGTGATTTTGACAAGGTCAGGAATATGTCCCTGATTGAAGAAGGGCCGGAAAAGATGATCAGGATGGCTAACCTGGCTATTGTGGGAAGCCATTCCATAAACGGCGTAGCCGCCATTCATACCGAGATCCTCAAGGAGCAGCTATTCAGGAATTTTTATGAGATGTATCCGGAAAGGTTCAACAACAAGACCAACGGTATTACTCCAAGGAGGTGGCTTAAAAAGGCCAATACCAGCTTATCGGACCTTGTTACAGAAAAGATTGGGGATGGATGGGTCACAGACCTCGATGAACTGAAGAAGATCGCTCCGCTGGCAGAAGACACGGCTTTCAGAGAACGGTGGATTGAGGTAAAAAGGGCAAACAAGAAGAGGCTGGCAGCCTACATAAAAGGCAAAAACGATATCTCAGTCGATCCTGACTCCATGTTCGACGTCCAGATAAAGAGAATGCATGAATACAAGAGGCAGCTCTTGAATCTGTTGCACGTCATAACCCTTTACAACAGGATACGGGGCGGCAAGGGAACAGAGATCGCCCCCCGCACAGTTATATTCGCAGGGAAGGCGGCCCCTGCATACTGGATGGCGAAGCTGATAATAAAGCTGATCCATTCGGTGGCTGATGTTGTGAACAACAGCATCGATGCAGGGAATAAGCTTAAGGTGGTATTCCTCTCCAACTACAGCGGCTCCCTGGCTGAAAAGATCATCCCTGCCGCCGACCTCTCTGAGCAGATATCAAAAGCAGGAACAGAAGCCTCGGGCACGGGAAACATGAAGCTTTCCCTGAATGGCGCATTGACCATAGGGACCCTTGACGGCGCCAATGTGGAGATTATGGAGGAAGTGGGCAGAGACAATATCTTCATCTTCGGAAACACTGTAGATGAGATTATGAATCTCAGGATGTCAGGATATAACCCTTTCCAGTATTACGAAAACAACCCTGAGCTGAAGCAGGTGATGGAGATGATAAGGGACGGCTACTTCTCACCTGAAAACAGGGACCTCTTCAAGCCCATAGCGGATTCTCTCCTTTATCATGACACTTACATGCTCCTTGCCGACTACGAATCTTACATAAGCTGCCAGGAGAAAGTAGGAGAGCTTTATAAAGACAGGGATGAGTGGGCGAAGAAATCTATCCTCAATGTGGCAAAAATGGGCAAGTTCTCCAGCGACCGCACCATAAGGGAATATGCAAGGGAGATATGGGGGATTGAGGTGTAAATCCTGGAACTGTCCTTGAACTTTTATCTGACTGTGTTATAAAATTGACAATCTCGTAAAAAGTCAAAATTAACCGCAGAGACGCGGAGACGCTGAGAAAAACATATTGGAATTAAAGAGCTTATCTTTGCGACTTTGCGCCTTTGCGTGAGAATATGTGTTTTTTTAGACTTTTTACTATACCATCATAATTGATTAGGCTTTTTTAACCCAGGGAGGAGCCGGTATGCCGTTAATAGAGTGGAATGAAGGCCTTAGTGTCGGGATTGATGCCATAGATGGGCAGCACAAAAAATGGATTGGAATTATTAATGAGCTTGATGATGCGCTGCTGAGTTGAAGGAGTCTTGAGACATTGCTAAAGATCGTGGAGGAGATCGAGGATTACACACATCTTCACTTCACGGAAGAGGAGAAGTTAATGGAAGGGCTTAACTATCCAGACCTTGCCGACCATAAGGTGATGCATGAGAATTTCAAAAGTACGAATAAAATGGGGTCAGGTCTACTTTCTTGACATCACAGATTAATTGTGCTATATTTTTTCCATGTCCCGCCCATTACGCATAGAATATCCCGGCGCAGTTTACCATATAACCTCGCGCGGCAATGAAAAGAAGGCTGTCTTCAAAGACAAGTCAGATCGGGAGGCATTCCTCAAAGTCCTTGCTCAAGTCCTTGCTCAAGTCCTTGCTCAAGTCACTCAAGTCAATGCTC
>JACQYJ010000166.1 GCA_016208525.1 Deltaproteobacteria bacterium
TTGAAGGGGAGGGAACAAAAAGTTTCCTCTCCCTCAGGGAGAGGATTAAGGTGAGGGTGGGGTAAGTATTTTCACGGTAAATATCGCTGTTTTGCTCTCAGTATCTTTTTCAACGCTTACCTCAAATACCTTATCAAGAACTTTTCTTCTTACGTGCGCTAGCGAGCCAGAGCAACTCAGCGCCGACCACCAAACCGGCTACGAGGAGGGGAATAAAATAAACACTCATTCCCGCCTTCGGTTTAAGGAGGATCCAGTACCAGGTTGTCATTGTATGCTTCGACCCCTTCTCGCCATTCGTGCCGTCCCATGCGGCAAATGCGATCGGAGTAAATCTTCCTTCGACGAACTGTATATCCTTATCTTTCTCAGCTGTTACAAGCGGCCTCTTCATAACAACACGCCAGGTTCCTTTGTCATAAACTCCTTTAGTTGCCAACCCGGCCTTAGCAGGGTCCCTTTCATCCTTCTTGGCAAATCCGGTGGCATTGAGCAGCTTTGTAACCTGAGCAACGCCGTCTTGACCGGTGTTCCAATACCAGATATTAACAGGCCAAGCGGCATCACCGTGACCAAAGTATGGTTTTTCCATTTCCAGAGGAATCGTAACAGGGAATTGAACGGCAACCGCATCAGGGGAAACTTCTCCTTCAGCTATTTCGGCGGCTTTTGGATCACCGGGAACGCTTGCTGTCCTGTCATCCCATTCGATTAATATTGAAATATCCTTGTCATTATAATATGCCCTGGAAGTGATACTGTTATTAGAGGGAGTAAAGAATCTTTCCTGTCCGATTATCTGAGGAACCAGAAAGAAGCTGGAGGGTTCCGCTTCCTTCCACTTGGGGTCACTCGGGTCAGAGGGAAGTTCCCCCTCAATCCTGGAAGCCTTCACAACGGTGTTCTCGGCCTTGACTTCCTTTGTGCTGTCTGCCAATGACGAAACATAATTTGCAACATCCCATCTTTCTTCATCAGTAAGCTTCTTTTTACTTGCGGGATCAGCGAAAGACGGCATCTGTGTGCCAGGAATACCTACCGACATACGGGCAAATATGTCTTTTGGATCGTTACTTGCCCTGAATGCCCATGGTTTCGTGAAATTCCTGGGCCATGTCCTGAATCCAAGGTCGTCCTTAAGCTTTTTAATGGCGACTCCCTTGCCTGCCTCCCCATGACATTCTGTGCATCGGTCCAGGAAGAGCTTCTTGCCCCGTTCAATGCTTTCGGCAGAGGTCTTTATCTGCTTGCTGAAGTCCAACTCCTTCTTGGGATTTTCAAGGCCTGCAAATTTCTTCACATAAGCCACCAGGTCCCATCTCTCCGGTTCAGAAAGCATATCTTTCCATGGCGGCATTGAAGAATCCGGCATACCGTCACTGATCATCCTGAAGATATCCTCATCCTTTGGGCTTACCTCATCGAATGGAGTCGTCTTAATTTTGTACATCCCAGAGGTAAAATCCCTTGGCGCAGGGTTTACTCGCTCCGCAGCCGGACCGTCGCCTGCTCCCCCCTCGCCATGGCACCAGACGCACCTCTTGTCATAAATCTTTTTTCCATTTTCCGCGTTCCCCTGGGCCGAATAGCTTGTTAACGGGGCTGCGAAGACAGCAATTGACAGAATTGATACTAATTTTGTTCTCATTTTCATTTTGACCGTCCTGATCGTTTTTTATCCTCTGGTGTTTTGAGTCCCAAGAGGTTTAAAGATGCAAGAATTTATTTATTAACATTTCTGAAAGCTAACTTATCAATAATCTAATGCGCAGCCCATGACCTTGGAGCCTGTCCAGTGTAATCATAGAGGAATAGAATCAGACCGGCATAGCGGATAACCACGGCGTAGCCTCTTTAGGGAGCCCTGGTCCGCCTGTCGATATTCTCCAGAACAGGAACGATTCCTGTAATTGCGCTATTGTCCCTACGTCCTGAAAGTTGGCAGGCATAGGATTAAACCCTGGGGCATATTGTCCTCTTCCGTTAAGCTTATCGCCGTGACAGTAGTGACAGTTCTTGTAATATACCGCTCCGCCCTCTTTTACATATGTCCTGAACTTCTCCGGATCTTCTTTCTGATATTTCCTTAATGGGTTCTCAAGCTTCAGCAGATCGTATGACTTGCCAAACGCCTTCATGGTTGCCGGAGGCGCAGGATGGATTGTTCGAAGCTCCACCGGCGCCTCGAAGCTTGGCGCCAGCTTGCTGTATGTCATCCAGCCTGCAAGAAGGGGCACAAGGACAAATACTATATTCCTGATTGTCTTCTTGCCTGGATCCTCCACCAGGGCCTTTATCGGAGCTGCCATTTCTTGTGCGCTCTCCTCCGTTGCGGTCGTCACAAGCAACGTAGCCACCACCACAAAGAACATATACATGGTCAGAAGGCTGGATGGTAACGGTTGCTTGAGTCCAACGCTGAATACCAGCTTAAACGCAATATAAACCCCAACTACAACTAAAACTGCCTGTAACAACTTAGGTAACTTCATCTCTTTACCTCTTTTTAGGTTTATTTATTATTTAGATTTAACTAAATACTGTACCAGCATTTCAAACTCAGAGCCTGTCATCTTTGCACCGAAATCAGGCGGCATCATCCCCGGAACGCAAGGCGCGCCACCAGGACAGTTCTTTGCGATATCTGCATTAGGATCAAGTACAGCCCTTCTCAGATAAGATTCATTTTTTGATTTACCAACATGAGTCAAATCCGGTCCAATAGCTCCTTCTTCCTTACCTATCTTGTGACATGCTCCACAGCCGAATTTTACGATCACTTCTTCCGGCGTCTTAGCGGGTTCAGCCGGCTTTGCTTCCTCTGCCTTTTCAGACGGGGGCGCTCCTACCGGTATCTTTACTGTCACTTCAACACCAGACTTGTTCTGCAAGAAGGCGATGACAGCATCAACCTCAGCGTCGGACAGCCCTATGGAGCCCTGCGTTACCACCGGCATCGGGCTCTTTGTGTCATTGTCTGAACCAAATCCAGCAACTACAAAGGCTGAAGGTGTCTTCATCGATTCTCTGAGGTACTCTTCAGGCGTTGTAGCCTTACCCTTATACCTCGGGTCCTTAAGCCTAAGTGGAGCTCTGTTGGCAACCGCTTCCTCACCTGCTCCGTCCAGCATCGGCGCCCTCTTGCCAACATTATTATGGCAAAGGGTGCAGGTGCCTTTCCCATTGAATACCTTATCACCGAGGGCGATGAACTGATCCATTGTCATGTTCCCGAGATCGAGCTTCTCCTCTGTTGGCGGTGGAGCTGACTTGACCTGGGGTATTCCAAAATTTGCAAATCCTACAAAGCCAGAAAAAACAAGAATACAAAAAAACACGATCTTCAAAAAAATTTTCATCTTGGCTGCTCCTTACAATATTTATTCTAATGAGGGTCTTGCAAAACTCTAAAAACAGGTTATTTAAAAACCATTTTTACCACAAAGTACACAAAGAACACGAAGGAAAATCAAAATATAGAGGCATTTGAAGCCTTTTCTTTAACTTAATCTCCTTCATGCCCTTTGTGGTTAAATAGATGAAGCATTTTGCAAGAGGTTCTAATTAATTGCTATATGTAAATCAATGAGCAGCGCTTTTCTTTGAGCTGATATTGCTGAGCCAGAAGATGAATATAACTATAGCCATAAATATCACTGCCGCCAAAGTGACTACCTGTGCCGCATAACCAATCGTAGGAGTGAAAGCGTTTATAGAATTATCCCTCATTATAGAGTTTACGTGCCAATGCTGTCTAATTCCAGACCGGATGTAACCCATCAGGCCCATAAGCCATGTAAAGGAAACTGCCAATGTAAAAAGCGCATATTGAGACCGAGCTGGCACATTCCCCCACCTTAAAGGAGCCACTTCTTTAGCGCCCTTAAACATCATTGAATCTATGATCAATGTAGCTATAATAACTACTGCAGTAGAGGAGACCTGAGGGATGGATGATGCCACCTTATATGCCGTGTTTGTGAAGTATCCATGGTAGACTCCGAGGAAGATAATATTTCCTATGCCGCCGGCAAATATAGCTGCCTGAACTGCGCTTCCGGCATCAGCCCAGGAGACAGTTGCAATCTTGTTTACCCTCCTGTACAGCGTGAAGCTGAGGAATGTCATAATAATCATTATATTGACGGCAGTATTCTTGGCGGGCATGATCCCAAGAGGTCCAAGGTACTTATGATAAGGGCCACCTAATGCCTTTAACTCCTGGTTAGTCAAAACCAGCGTATGAGGAGTGAACCAGACGAGGAAGCATGCAACTACCGCTGCTGCTATCCACTTGATATTCTTCGTATACCTTACGGAACCTTCGCTTCTACCCATACCGCACCAGAGGTAGTAATTCACGGAAAGGAAAAGGGCCCCGATAAGAACAGCCTGCATGATAAACAGCCAGGCGAAGACACCGCCCATCAGGGTTATTCCC
This sequence comes from Deltaproteobacteria bacterium, assembly GCA_016208525.1. Classification (GTDB taxonomy): domain Bacteria; phylum Desulfobacterota; class JAENJC01; order JAENJC01; family JAENJC01; genus JAENJC01. The sequence continues at coordinate 4,442 of JACQYJ010000166.1, forward strand.
ATCTGCTGACTGTAAGCATAAATCTCCTTTACAAGCCAGTAGCCTGCGAATGGAAGAGGAAGGAGCCCGCCGACAGCAATAATATTTGATGTATAACCCATCCAGTCATAATGGGCCCTGTCTTCTTTTGAAGCGCTGCCAAGGAACTTGTAAGCTGCATAGGCGCCTATGATAGATCCTCCATAGGCTATATTCGCGACAACCCTGTGAAGGTTCAATGGGTTCCAGAGGAAGTTATGGATTACGTCCCACTCACTCCCTAAAAAGGCCCCTGTGCCTGGATCAACCCCGTTTGGGCTCATTGAAAAAGTCACCCAGGCATTTGCAAACAGCATCAGAACCGTGCCTACAAAATTAAGGACCAATCCGATGGTGAGATGTACCCACTTTTTGAATCCACCCTCAAGCCAGTGCCATCCATAATAATATACATATAAGGAAGCGCTTTCAGCGAAGAACAGGAAGGCGTAGGCCAGCATTGACCTGCTAAAAAGACTTGTCAGGTATTTGAACAGATCTGGATAAAATATGAGGAGTGAAAATGTCAGTAGGCCGCCCATAATCGCGGTAATAGAGTATGCAGCCATGCTGACCTTGATAAATTCATACGCCATATTGTCGTATCGTTGGTCCTTGGTAGCCATGCCAATTGCCTCTATTATAAGGACAAAGATAGGCACTGCAAGGACGAATGCTGCAAACCAGAGATGTAACTGGGCAACTATCCAAACCAGAATCCTGCTATTAAAGCCTCCTATCTGAGGATAATCGGCCGCAGTTAATTTTGGCGCAGGAGGATACTCCGCTTTCTTTTCACCCTCTTTAACTGCCTCAGTAGCCTTGGCCTCTGACTTTACCGCTTCTTCCGCATTGGCAATATCGGACTCATACACACACCTCTTGAATAGAATTTTTGTATTACTTGTGAAAAATCAGTGATAGTCCCTGGAGCTTCATCAACCCTGCATCGAACAAGATAAAGAAAACAACACTGACAACAAGAGCAACCGCAAACGTCCCATAAAAAGATTTCATTATATCCTCCTTATTGTAATCATAAAAACCAGATAAAAAAAGCCAGCATTGCAATTGATACCGAAATAAATAATATCGGCCCAGCCCATCCCGCATTTGATTCTGTTTTTTCCTGCATATCTCACCTCTTTATAATAAATTAATCAGCAACCTACTTGACACCATTAAATTATATGCTATCTTGTTCACATGTTTAAAAAAGAAGACATATCTGGAATAGTAATTTTCATTGGTCTTGCTGTTAACATTCTGGTGATAGTAACTATACTGATTTATTATTTCACCCGTTAAGTTCACCCGTGATGGCAACGATAAATATCAATTTATATTTTATCTGTCAAGTCTTTTTTTGACATTTAAACAATTATCCACTTGACAACTCTGTTTAGGTGATATATACATTGGTTCATAAATCCTGCAATCGAACCGCAGAGCACACGGAGGAAACCCTTTAATACAAAAGGAAAACCTTATTTTAAATCTTTTCTCTGTGCACTCAAAGGGTCACTTTTGAAAACCCTATAATTTTTAAAATCAACCTCACGGGAACACAGAGAATTAAAGGGTTTTAAAAGGTTTTTATACTCAAAATTTATCTCTGAGGCCTCTGTGGTTTGCAGTTTTTAGGTGGTTCATAAATTTACAAAAGGAGGGTTCGAATGGTTAAAAGAGTATCTTGCAGTCGTGTTGTTGTAGTATCGCTCCTCACATCGGCCATTATAGGTTTTGGTGCAGAGAGCAGCCGCGCTGACGCGGCCAAGGGTGAGGGTGTGTTTGAGGCAAAGAAGTGTGGCGGCTTATGTCATATAACTCAGGGACCTGCTACTGAGAAGACCTTTGCAGACCAACTTAAGAAGAAAGGGCCGGAGCTCTGGTATGCCGGCAATAAATTAAAGAAGGAATGGATGGAAAAGTGGCTTCAGAATCCTGCTGTTATCAGGTCTTTGGAGTATAATTCTTTAGAGAAGAAGAACCCCGGGAACCACCCAAAACTGGGAAAGGATGAAGCCGGTGCTGTAACAGATTACCTGATGACCTTAACATCCAAAGATGTAGAGACAGGGGTGATTAACCCAAAGAGTAGCCTGCAGGGGAAAATTGCCTTTGAGAAAAGGCAGGCATGTCAGGGATGTCACCAGGTAGAAAAGACTGGTAAGGTTGTTGGCGGAATGGTTGCGCCAAGCCTGGTTAAGGCGGGTGAGAGGCTTCAGGGCGACTGGGTATATGCATACCTGAAGAAGCCGAAGGTGTTTAAGCCGGTCAAGAGGATGCCTATTTATGAAGGTTATTTGAGCGACGTTGACATGAAGAACATAGCCGCCCTGGTTGCAAGCTTTTAAGTTGAAATAGAGTTTATACCCATGCGGTTTTATAAACCGTCTCAAACCTAATATATAAGGAGTTATAGATGAATAAAAAAGCACTTTATTTCATAATGATTTTTGCTGTGATGATGACCTTGGGAAAGGGGATCTCTTATGCGGTTACTGCTGAAGAGAATTATAAGTTTTACTGTGTTCAGTGTCATGGCCCAGCAGGAAAGGGAGACGGGATCAATGTTACAAAGGATATGGCGGTTACCCCAAGAAACCATGCAAGCACTGCGGATATGAGCAAGCTCTCTGATGCTGACATCACCAACGCTATTACCGACGGCGGGCCGGCAAACAGCAAGTCTCCACTTATGCCTCCATTCGGGAAGACCTTGACTGCTGACGAAATAAAGGATATGGTGTCCCACTTACGGAAGCTGTGCAAATGCACGGCTAAATAATTGGTAGAGTTGTCAATAGGAGACCTGGCAACACCCTCCCTTTTTTAACGTTCAAGCATCAAACCCGTTATATATGTAACGCCTTAAGTTCTTGCATTGCCCCACCCTCACCCTGCCCCCTCTCCCTGATGGAAAGGGTTGTTTCCCCCCCCCACACCTATGCATAGGTGTGGGGGGAAAGGTGGGAATGGGGCTATAATGCGCAACTATTAATGCCGTTCTATATAGTATAATATCCAAGTCTTACCTTTGTGACATTGAGCCCGCCGTCAACACTCCACTTGCCGACATTGATCCTCATGTTCACTGTTTTGAAAACCCTCTCCACTGAGGTATTCGGCCTCCCGACCACGTTCTTAATAGACAGGAAAGGTATAATCAGGGAGCGGATATTCGGAGACCTCAATAAAAAAGAGTCTATACAGAATTTAGTAAAACCGTTGTTGTAATTTATTGATGTTCAAGGTATACCTAAAAACTGCAAACCACAGAGAGCACAGAGATAAATTTTGACTATAAGAACATTTTAAAACCGTTTACTTCTCTGTGTTCTCATGCTTTAGATTTAAAAATTATTGGGCTTTTAAAAGTCACATTTTGAGCGCACAGAGAAAAGATTTAAAACAAGGTTTTTCTTTTGGCATTAAAGGGTTTCTTCTGTGTGCTCTGTGGTTCGATTGCAGGATTTAGGGTATAGATGATGCCAGAAAATATTCATTCGCAGAAGATATTGATACTTGATTTTGGCTCCCAATACACCCAGCTCATAGCCAGGAGGGTCAGGGAACAGAAGGTGTACTGCGAGATACACCCTTACAATATCGGCCCTGAGAAGATAAAGGGGTTTGGGGGAAAAGGGATAATCCTGTCCTGTGGGCCTTCGAGCGTTTATGACAAGGATGCGCCTGTTGTAGACAAGAGTTTGTTTGACCTTGGGCTTCCTGTCCTTGGGGTATGCTACGGGATGCAGCTTATGACCCATCTCCTTGGCGGAGTTGTTGCAAAGGCCCATAGAAGGGAATATGGCAGGGCGGATGTGACTCTTGATGATAATAGCGACCTCTTCAAAGGGCTTTCCGGTAGAGAGGTAGTCTGGATGAGCCATGGAGACAGGATTGAAAAATTCCCTGATGGGTTCAGTCCTATAGCTCATACTGACAACTCTCCGGTTGCGGCCATGAAGGATGCAAAGAGACGTTTTTACGGTGTACAGTTCCATCCGGAGGTTGTGCACACACCCAGAGGCAATGAAATCCTTCGGAACTTCCTCTTTGAGATATGCGAATGCAAACCTGCCTGGACTATGGGTTCTTTCATAGAAAGCCAGGTTAAAGAGATCATGGAAAGGGTTGGGAGAAAAGGCGTTATCTGCGGACTTAGCGGTGGAGTAGACTCTGCCGTAACAGCGGTCCTTATCCATAAGGCTATAGGAGATCAGCTTACATGCATCTTTGTTGATAACGGCCTTCTCCGTGCCGGAGAGGCCAGGAAGGTTGAGGAGGTATTCAGGAAATACTTCCATATAAACCTTGTTGCTATTGATGCCTCAGACCGGTTCTTAAACAGGCTCAATGGAGTGGAAGACCCTGAAAAAAAGAGGAAGACCATAGGCAACGAGTTCATCTATCTGTTTGAGGAAGAGGCTTTAAAACTGAAAGATATAGGCTTTCTTGCCCAGGGGACGCTTTATCCTGATGTGATAGAGAGCGTCTCATTCAAGGGGCCTTCAGCAACGATAAAAAGCCACCACAATGTAGGAGGCCTCCTTGACAAGATGAGCCTCAAGCTTGTAGAGCCTATGAGGGAGCTGTTCAAGGACGAGGTAAGGGCCCTCGGGAGGGAGCTTGGCATGCCGGATGAGGTGATTGACAGGCAGCCTTTCCCAGGCCCAGGCCTTGCAATAAGGGTCCTCGGAGAGGTGACTCCGGCGCGGCTTGAGATACTGAGGAACGCAGATGTAATAATACTTGATGAGATAAAAAAGGTCGGTCTTTATACAAAGATCTGGCAGTCATTTGCGGTGCTCCTTCCAGTAAAGACAGTAGGTGTAATGGGAGATGAGAGGACATACGAGAACGTCATCGCGCTCCGGGCTGTAGAGTCTCTGGATGGGATGACGGCCGACTGGGTAAGGCTCCCTTATGACCTGCTGGCTGAGATATCAAGCCGTATAATCAATGAAGTTAAGGGTGTTAACAGGGTTGTCTATGACATCTCTTCCAAGCCTCCAAGCACCATAGAATGGGAGTGAACGGCAAAAAAACAGATCGACACTTCCGACAGCAGGGTAAAGGACAGGATAAAAGGATAAAGGGGACAGGCTACTTTAATATCTGATTAAATAGGACTTAAAGGTAGTCTGTCCCTTTACCCTTGAGGATGGCAGAAGTGATGAGGTTGCCATCCATCTATAAACGAGGCTTTATGAGTCTTTCATCTACAATTTCTCCAAACCTTAAGCTGTTTGTTGCGGAAACAATCGTGGCAATAAACCTGTTGCTCCTGCCGGTCTGCCTTGCAGAGGTGAAGCAGGAGCCTTCTGGCATAGATGTCTCAATATCCAGCAAGGATATCCGGCAGGGAGAAATCGTAATGATAAAGGTAGGGGCGCCAGGTGTGTCATCTCTGAATGGCGAGTTCCATAATAACCCCATCTTCTTCAGCAAGACAGGAAATGGCGACAGCTACACAGGTATTGTCGGGATAGACATGACCCTTCCACCAGGAATATACCATCTTACCCTTCATGGGGTCAATGGCGAATCTGATATCATTACTGAGTTGGAACTGGAGGTTAGGGAGAGGAGATATGAAGTAGAAAGACTGACCCTGCCGGAAAA
>JACQYJ010000134.1 GCA_016208525.1 Deltaproteobacteria bacterium
AAAAGGCTTTTACGCAGTCATCATAATTAATTACTGTTAAAAAGCTGCAACTATCCCAGCATGCATATAGATGCAGGCATAGAATTCAAGATAAACGATGTAAACTGGTTGCAGCTTATAGCTTTGTGGAAAAGTTTTTATTAGACCGAGGGGGGTGAAAGGCCGGAATGTAATAGCACGATCCCCTCACGAAGAGGGGTGTCATGTTCAGTGATTACAACAGGGAATGTTGTTTCTGCGTCAGATGAAATGATATTGTTTGATGCAATGACTTTTTTTATCTGTCTTTTTGAGACCTTTAACTTGTCTGAGGATAACGTTGCACGTTTTTTTCTCAGTAAAACGCGGGAAGAGGTCCCGTCGCCATCGTCTTCGTGGGCCGGAGGGGAAAGCAGCAGTTCAACCACAAGAAGCCTGATGCCGTTAAATGCGGAAACAGCCTGGCTGATGACCTGATTATGCTGATAAACTGCGGAAAGAGGAGATACTGCGTAGATGAAGAAGCAGACCGACAAAAGCAAACAACCTGTACGATGTTGTCTTTTCATTGTTTTTATCATATTGCCGCTATAGGACATTTGTCAACCCTTTTATGGCTGAAAGCACCTCCTCATTCCACCCTGAAGGCCCTATCCCCTTTGCCTTTATTAGATTTGGAAGTTCTACCCGTGGATCATATTTTCCATCCTCTCTGGGGATCAGTACGGGATAATCCACCTCTTTTAAGAAGGGCAGGTCGTTAAATCCGTCGCCGAGGCCGATGGTGATTACCTCTCCGAATGCCTTTCCATAAAGATGCTTCAATATCTTTACCGCTTTCCCTTTGTCGTTTTCACCCATGATGTGAAAGAATCGGCCTTGCGTCCACTGAAGGCCCCTTTCTTCAATAGTCTTGAGGAACCTATCATCCGTCTCGCCTTCAAAAATAAAAGGCTCCCCGAAATCCCTCTCTTTTGCGAGTGTTGCCTCTTCTTCTGTAAGGCCGGACAAGGCCGCTATCTCTCTCGCGGTCATGTCGCCGAAACCTATTACCTTTGCATTTAATTCTTGTTTTAATTTAAGGAAAGCGCTTCTTAGCTCCCAGTAAGGAGCGCCAATTGCGATAGTTTCGCACTCTCCACCCTCACCCTGCTTCCAGCCACCCTCTCCACCCTCACCCGGCCTTCGGCCACCCTCTCCCAAAGGGCGAGGGTTTAAATTCTTCTCCCTCTCCCCCTGGGAGAGGGATGGGGTGAGGGTGATAGACTGAAAATATCCTTCCGGTATAAATATCCCTCCGCCGTTCTCGGACACAAATGGATGTTCGTTATCAAGCCTCTTCCGGTATACCTCTATCTCCGCCCTGGTCTTGCTGGAGCAGAGGACAAGAGGTATCCCTTTTTCTCTTATCTGTTTCAGGGCAGGTCTCGCCTCATCAAATGAGTATGTCTTTGGATGAAGCAGCGTAGCGTCAAGGTCGGTAAATATAATGATTTTAGCCATTGGTAATCCTTTAGAGCCTCTTGCAAAAGTCTTTTTTGTGGTTCGACAGGCTCACCACGAACGGGAAAAAGTCAATGATTCCAACCCAACCACCGTTCGCCCTGAGCTTGTCGAAGGGTAATTTCGGACTTTTGCAAGAGGCTCTTTAGTCCCAAAATAAAAAAGGCCAGTCAAGGCATCTCTGCCTTAACTGGCCCTCTCTCCCTGCTTTTTCTGCCGGGCGCGTCCGTCCGCTATTTCATTTTCTTTACGGGGACAGTCCCTATTCTACGACTCCGCTAACGCTTCGTCCGTAAATAGGGCCAGTCCCCTACATTATCACATCAACCCAGCAGAGGTGCAATAATCAGAGACACGATGGACATCAGCTTAATAAGGATGTTCATGGCAGGTCCTGAAGTGTCCTTGAACGGATCCCCGACGGTGTCTCCAACAACTGCTGCCTTGTGGGCATCGGAGCCTTTTCCGCCGTGGGCTCCCTTTTCAATATACTTCTTGGCATTGTCCCACGCGCCGCCGGCGTTGGCCATGAAGAGGGCCATGAGAACGCCTGTTACTGTTGCGCCTGCCAGCATGCCGCCGAGGGCCGCTGCGCCGAGGATGAACCCTACTGCAACAGGGGCGACAACTGCAATGACTCCTGGAAGGATCATCTCTTGAAGGGCTGCGGTCGTGCATATATCTATGCACTTTGCAACATCAGGCTTGACGCCGGGCCTCCCTTCCAGAAGGCCCGGTATCTCCCTGAACTGCCTCCTTATCTCGTTCACCATCTTGAAGGCAGCCTTTCCGACTGATGTCATAGTCAGCGCCCCTATGAAGAAAGGCAGGATCCCCCCAACCAGCAGCCCTATAACTACGTTCGGGTCTGTAATAAGTATGTCGAAGGAATGGCCAAGTTTTGCGCTTATGGCCTGATTATATGCGGAGAAGAGTGCAAGGGCCGTAAGAGCAGCCGAGCCTATGGCAAAACCTTTCCCGATAGCGGCTGTCGTATTTCCAAGGGCGTCAAGACCATCGGTTATGCTCCTTACATCCTTGCCAAGCCCCGCCATCTCAGAGATTCCTCCGGCATTGTCAGCGATCGGCCCGTACGCGTCAACGCTCATTATTATGCCGGTTGTTGCCAGCATCCCCACTGCCGCAATGCCGATACCGTAAAGACCGCCTGTATAGTTTGAGATGAATATTGCCAGGCAGATTGCAAGGACAGGTAATGCGCAGGATTCAAGGCCCACAGCCAATCCTGAGATGATATTTGTAGCAGCTCCGGTAAGGCTTGCCTCTCCTATCCTCTCAACGGGTCCCGCTGAAGTGTAGTGTTCTGTGATAAGACCAATGGCAATGCCGGCGATGCACCCGGAAAATACCGCCCAATAAACCCCGTTGTTGACATCAAGATAATAAACAGCAAAGTAACCGAAAAGCAGGAAAAGAGCTGCGGCAATAAAAGTTGAATATCTCAGGGCTGCCGCAGGGTCCCAGCTTTCCAGCACCCTCATGGAGGCAATGCCGATTATGGATGCAACAAGTCCCACAAAGGCAAGGATTATAGGAAGCGCCATGAGATTACTTGATGAGCCGAGCTCTGCCACTTTTGACCCTGCCATGGCAGTAGCGCCTATGGCGATGGTGGCTATTATGGCGCCGACATACGATTCGAATATGTCAGCTCCAAGGCCAGCCACGTCGCCGACATTGTCACCCACGTTGTCTGCGATGACGCCTGGGTTTCTTGGATCGTCCTCAGGGATGCCTGCCTCGACCTTGCCGACCAGGTCAGAGCCAACGTCTGCTGTTTTCGTATATATCCCTCCGCCTACTCTGGCGAACAGGGCTATTGATGATGCCCCCATAGCATAACCGTTGATTATGGCTGCTGTTTCAGGCTTTCCATAAATAATGAATAATACGCCCACTCCGATGAGTCCAATGCTGGCCACGGAAAGGCCCATAACCGAGCCTCCAAGGAATGCATTGGAAAGCGCCCTGGCCGTGTCTGGCTTATAAATGTTTGCAGCCTGGGCTGTCCTCACGTTGGCCTTGGTTGCCGCCTTCATCCCAAAGAACCCTGCAAGCATTGATGACACGCCGCCGAAGATAAACGCCAGGGCGGTCTGCCAGTTGATGAAGATGGAGAGGAGAATGACCACGACTACGATAAAGATGGCGATGATCGAATACTGCCTCTTTAGATAGACCATGGCCCCGTCGTGGATCATGTCGGAGATCTCTTTCATCTTTTCCGTTCCCACAGGCTGCTTGACGATATGGAGATAGATCAGGTAGGCGATAACCAGGCCTGCCACCCCCAGTACGGGGGATAGTGTTACCAGAGTTTCAATTTACTTCCTCCTTACGAAAAGTATAAATTGTATACAGTATACAATTTTAGAATCAAAACAAAATTATATACCAGAGAAGCCCAAAAAAGTCATCAAAAAAATTGCGTTCATATAATTACTTGTGGATTTTTCCCCGATGATTCTTTATACTAAATGTTCAAAAAACCTCAAGGGGAGTCATTATGAAGCTGAAAGGGAATGCCCATAAATTTGGCGCTGATATAGATACCGATGCGATTATACCTGCAAGGCACCTCAATACGTCCGACCCTGCGGAGCTTGCAAAGCACTGCATGGAGGATGCGGACAAGGATTTCATGAAGAAGATGAAGCCAGGGGACATCATAGTGGCAGACAAGAATTTCGGCTGCGGCTCATCCAGGGAGCATGCCCCCATTGCCATTAAGGCGGCAGGGGTATCCTGTGTCATTGCCAGGTCTTATGCCAGGATATTTTACAGGAACGCATTCAATATGGGACTGCCGATATTCGAGTCCGCCGAGGCAGTTGACGGGATTACAGCAGGTGATGAGATTGTGGTGGATGTCGATTCAGGGGTTATAAAGAACATCACAAAGGGCGAGACATACAAGGCCCAGGCGATTCCTCCCTTCATGCAGGAGCTTATAAATGCGGGCGGCCTGATGAAGCATGTGGAGAAAAAGCAAGTTAGACGTTAGACGTTAGACGTGAGACGTGAGAAAGGAGAAAATAAATGATATACAAGATAGCGGTTTTGCCCGGGGACGGGATTGGGAAGGAGATCACCCCTGAGGCAGTCGAGGCTTTAAAGAAGGTGGGAGGCAAGTGCGGCCTTTCATTTGAATTTGAGGAGGCGCTGATCGGCGGTTGCGCTATAGATGCGACAGGCGGGCCCTTCCCTGAATTGACTCAAAGATTGGTTCAGGCAAGCGATGCAGCGCTTCTTGGCGCAGTTGGCGGGCCAAAGTGGGAGGGGCTTGACTATTCCATAAGGCCTGAGCGAGGACTTCTGAGGCTGAGGGAGGTCCTTGGAGCATTTGCAAACCTTAGGCCCGCAAAGGTCTACCCTATGCTTGCGGATGCATCCACTTTAAAGAGAGAAGTGGTCGAGGGGATAGACATAATGGTAGTAAGGGAGCTCACAGGAGGCCTTTACTTCGGAAGGCCAAAGGGAATAGAGAAGCTTCCGGATGGTACGGAGAGGGGTGTAAACACCCTTGCATATACGACCCCTGAGATTGAAAGGATAGCGAGGGTCGCCTTTGACGTGGCCGGAAAGAGGAGGAAGAAGGTCACATCCGTTGACAAGGCCAATGTCCTTGAGTCAACTGAGCTCTGGAGAAGGGTAGTTACTGAGGCGCATAAGGGTTATCCAGACGTAGAGCTTGGTCATATGTACGTTGATAACTGCGCCATGCAGCTTATCAGGAACCCAAGGCAGTTTGACGTCATAGTTACTGAGAACATGTTCGGAGATATCCTTTCTGACGAGGCATCCATGCTTACAGGATCGATAGGGATGCTTCCTTCAGCCAGCATAGGCGGGAAGGTGGGGATATTCGAGCCCATTCACGGGAGCGCCCCTGACATAGCGGGACAGGACAAGGCAAACCCTATTGCTACGATACTGTCAGTCGCAATGATGCTCAGGTATTCATTCAACCAGGAGAAGGCCGCTGATGTGATAGAAGGGGCTGTTCTGAAGGTTTTGGAAAAGGGATACAGGACCGGAGACATCATGCAGCCGGGGATGAAGCTTGTCGGGACAAAGGAGATGGGAAGGCTTGTGAGGGAAGAAATATAAACTATATGTAAGCTCAAGGGAAAGTAAAGTATGGAAGAAAAAGACCGACAGTTGGTGTTGGAATTTAAAAGAAGACTCTCCGAGGAAGTCCTGGGACATCTCAAGAAACTTATTTTATTTGGATCACGGGCCAGAGGGGAAGGAACTCAGGATTCAGACCTTGACCTTGTGGCGCTGGTAAAAACTTAAGGGGTCAGACTTTGTTAATTTGATAT
>JACQYJ010000135.1 GCA_016208525.1 Deltaproteobacteria bacterium
AAGGTTTTAGTGATCCTGAAACAGGTGAACAGCTTTATTCTATCCGAATCACACAAAGCGCCAGAGCAATGACTTGCCTTATAAACGGCCCAACCATAGTTCTTGTAAGCCTGGATACTGAACATGATAAAGCTTACCGTAAACACTAACGATTGGGGAAAGGTACTGTGCCCTCTTGCAATTGTGTAAATCATGATTGTCATTCCCGCAATGGTCAAGCGGGAATCCAGGTTTTCAGGCAGATGGATGCCCGACTGAGGCTATCGGGCATGACAATAATTTGACAATACGATTTTCTTGAAAAGGAGACGTTATGCGCGAAGTAAATGTAACTGAACTACGCAGCCATCTACCCGCCTATCTGGGGCAGGTTCAGACAGGTGAAGAGCTGGTGGTTACATCGCACGGGAAAGCAATTGCACGCATCCTGCCGAGTCAGGATATTCGCGAGGCTGCCAGAAAACAATTGAAGGCCCTGCGCAAGAAAAGTTATATCGGCGATGTCATCTCGCCGGTTGGCGAGGGAAGGGAAGCAGAAAAATGATCATTCTCCCTTCTTAAAGATATCCCTCTTTTCCTGGTCGGCATTATATGGGCAGCGATGGTCGGGTGGAGCATATATAAGTGAATAGAGCGTATGTCCTGCTCATCAATTGGAACGGATGGGCTGATACCATAGAGTGTTTAGAAAGCCTATTCCGCAGCACATATGGAGATTTCCGCGTCATTGTTTGCGACAATCACTCAGAAGACAACTCAGTCGAATATATCAAGGCTTGGGCGGAGAGTCGACTGGATTTAGTCCCGAAAAAAGGCAACGATCTATTCCGTAAATCATTTCCTCCCGTAGTCAAGCCGATATCCTATGTTGAATACAGCCAGGAAGAGGCGGAAAGAGGCGGAATGGGTAATGAAAACGATGCCGCCCTTATTATTATCAAGAATCGCAAGAACCTTGGTTTTGCCGGCGGAAACAATGTCGGGCTGCGCTATGCATTGCAGAGGGATGATTTTGATTATATCTGGCTCCTGAATAACGATACCGTAGTTGAACCGGACGCCCTTGAAAGCCTGATAGTAAGGATGAAGGAAAGGCCTGATGCAGGTATGTGCGGCTCCACTCTCCTCTATTACGACGACCCAAGTCGGGTCCAGGCATTGGGAGGAGGATATTATTCCAAATGGATAGGTCTGCCGTGGCATTTGGGGCGACTTAAAAAAGCTAAAGATGTCATTAATGTTGAGAGGGTTGAGGCATGGATGAATTATGTAGTAGGGGCCTCCATGCTTGTGTCTAAACAGTTTCTGCGAGACATCGGCCTGATGTGTGAAGACTATTTTCTTTATTTTGAGGAAACAGACTGGGGCATCCGGGCTGAGGGGCACTATAAGCTGGCTTATGCACCTAAGAGTATAGTCTATCACAAGGTTGGCAGGAGCATAGGGACAAGCAGCTATCCCATGAAGAAAAGCCTGTTGTGCGACTATTACAATATCAGAAACAGGTTGTTTTTCACTCGACGTTATTATCCTCTCGCCTTGCCAACAATATATTTTATGCTTCTGATTACACTGACCTCCAGGATGGTCTTGTTAAAATGGGACAGAGTTAAAATGATTATAAGGTTGATGATGGACTATGATTATATCCCCTCTGAACTCAGGCGAACCTAAGAGATGAGTGTTCCAGAGAAAGTTTGCGAGCCGTTAATTACTATTATTACTGTTGTATATAACGGCGAGAAATATATTGAGCAAACGATTCAAAGCGTTATAAACAACAGCCAACGCAACATTGACTATATTATAATAGATGGAGGTTCAACTGACGGAACCCTTGATATAATCAAAAAGTATCAATCCTATATAAGCTACTGGAAAAGCGAGCCTGACAGGGGTATCTATGACGCCATGAATAAAGGGTGGGTTATTGCAAAGGAAGATAGCTATATCCTTTTCCTGGGCGCTGGTGATAGAATAATATCATTGCCCGAAGATATGTCGAAATACAGGCTGGATGATGTCATATATGGGAAGGTTTTTATAGGAGACAACCTGGTTTTTAATTCCAGGGCAGGGTTTCATCTCAAAATCTACAACAGCCTCCACCATCAGGCTTTGCTGATTAATAAGTCACTATCTCTGGTAGAGCCATTTGATTTGAATTTCAGAGTGTACGCAGACTTTGACTTTAACCAGAGGCTCATGAAAAGAGGCGTGAACTTTGTTTATGCCGAGGATTTCAGATCTTCTGCACACCCCGGAGGGATCAGCACCGAACTCGATTTTGCCGAGTCTCTGAGGGTGATAGAAAAAAACTACGGCCTATTCTGGAGTTCTGTGGCAAGAGCGGGTCATTGGGGAATGAAGATGTTGCCGATCTTGAAGAGGTTACGGCCGTTTACTGAAACAGAGAGATAAGGATAGTCCCATCGTGAGAGAGCAAGAGATATTGATTATAGAAGCTGGTCACGTAGAGAAGCACTATTGGATGGATCTCTGGCGTTATAGAGAGCTGTTTCTTTTTTTGTCATGGCGTGACATCCTGGTTCGTTATAAGCAGACGGCAATAGGAGTAGCATGGAGCGTCGTAAGGCCTCTTCTAACGATGGTTGTTTTTACTGCCATTTTTAGCAAGCTCGCGAATCTGCCTTC
>JACQYJ010000015.1 GCA_016208525.1 Deltaproteobacteria bacterium
AGTATTACCTTGTCGGGCTTGAAGGAGAAAGGGAGATCACTATCAGGGCAAAAGGTTTTAAAAAAATAGACAGAAAGGTTACGGCAGTTAAGGGCGAGATATCAAAGATAGATATAGTTCTTGAGCCTGAAGAAGGGAAAACGGACAAATGAACTATTTCCCGAACTCCTTCATCTTCAGTTATTTCCTCTTTATCTTCCCGCTTATGGTCTTTGGAAGTTCATCAACGAATTCTATCTTCCTCGGATACTTATAAGGAGCGGCATTCGTCTTTACAAACTCCTGAAGCTCCTTTACCAATGCCTCAGAGGGGCTGAACTCTCTTGTCAGGACAACAAAGGCCTTGACCACCTCGCCCCTCACCTCGTCCGGGCTGGCGACAACCGCCGATTCCTTAACGGCAGGGTGCTCGATTAGGACAGACTCCACCTCAAAAGGGCCTATCCTGTACCCTGAGGTAAGGATGATGTCATCGGCTCTTCCCACAAACCAGAAATAGCCGTCCTCATCCCTGTATCCCCTGTCCCCTGTCAGATACCAATCCCCCTTGTAGGAGTGCGCCGTGGCCTCCGGGTTCCCCATGTACTCCTTGAACAACCCCACAGGCCTGTCTGGTTTGACCTTTACAGCTATCTCCCCTTCAATGCCCGTGGAAGCCGTTTCCCCATTTTCACCAAGTACAGCAACGGTAAAGCCTGGCGTGGGAACTCCCATTGAGCCGGGTTTTGAAGGGAGGCATCTGAAGTTTGCGAGGAGGTTAACAGACTCTGTCTGGCCGTATCCGTCATAGATATGCCTGCCTGTCCTCTCTTTCCATATATTGATTATCTCCTTGTTCAACGGCTCTCCGGCAGCAACAAAGTGGAGAGGGTTGAGATTCAGTCTGCCTGAAGGAAGCTCCTTCGCCATCATCCTGTAGACTGTAGGCGGGCCGCAGAAGGTGGTGACAGGATACCTCTGCATCACATCCAATATTGTCAGCGGGTCGAACTTGCCTTTTTTATAATAGGAGAAAACGGTTGCCCCCATACTCCACGGACCGAACAGGCTTGACCATGCGGCCTTTGCCCATCCAGTATCAGAGATGTTCCAGTGTATGTCCCCTGGTCTGAGGTCAAGCCAGTATCTGCCGGTTATAATATGCGCCAGCGGGTATGAGGCCTGGGTATGGACCACCATCTTGGGAGGGCCGGTAGTGCCTGACGTAAAATAGATTAATGCCGTATCCCGGGATGAGGCCCTTTCCCCGACAAACTGCTCAGCCCCTTCCCGCTCCCTCAGATAATCAAGGTGTCCCGTCCCTTCACCTATGGTTATAAGGATAGGCTTGCTTCCAGGCGCTCCCCTGATCGCCTCCTCCACCTTTGCGGCATCCTCATCGGTGCAGGTGACTGCCTTTATATCCGTTGCCTTCAGCCTGTATTCTATGTCCTTTGATGCAAGAAGGGTTGTGGCAGGGATAGGTATGGCGTTCAGCCTCATGAGTGCCAGCATCACCTCCCACCACTCCGGGATGTTAGGGAGCATGACAAGGACCTTGTCCCCCTTCCAAATGCCCTTTTTTCTTAAGGCCCCGGCCCCCTTTGAAGAGAGGGTCTTCAGTTCATTGAATGAGAACCTTTTCTCCGCATAGCCGTCCGTCCAGAAGAGCGCCGCTGTATCTCCCCATTTGTCAAAGACATCAAGGGGGAATGAAAACCTTTCAGGGACGGGAAGTAAGAACTCCGCGTACTCTTTATAGTAGTCCTTCATGTTTGGGGATTGCCCCTCCTGAGTGCAGACAGAACCGGCAAGGCTGAAGGATGGAACGATTCTCCCGCAAAGTTCATCTAACTCTTTTTTAAAATTCCCCTCGCCTTGTTTAGAATGTTTTCAACAGTGAATCCAAACTTTTCCAGCAGCACCTCTCCCTGGGCTGAGGCGCCGAAGCAGTCTATCCCTATGATTTCACCTGAGGCCCCCACATATCTGTGCCAGCCAAATGTGGCAGCGGCTTCCACAGATACCCTTGCTGTGACTTCCGGCGGGAGGACTGAATTTCGATATTCCACAGGCTGTTTTTCAAACAGTTCCCAGGAGGGCATACTGACAACCCTTGTTTTTACTCCTTCATTCATCAATATTTCGGAGGCCTTGAGGGTTGCATGCACTTCAGAGCCTGTGGCCATAAATATCAGATCAGGATTTCCAGGAGAGGATTCCGCCAATATATAAGCCCCGTATCTCAGTCCCTCAGCAGAAGAGTATCTGGTCCTGTCTATAACAGGGACGTTCTGCCTTGTAAGGATCAGCGCCACAGGCCCTTCACTGTGCCGGATGGCCACCTTCCAGGCCTCCGCAGTCTCATTTGCGTCGCACGGCCTGATTACAGTAAGACCCGGCATGCACCTCATGCCTGAAATATGTTCAATGGGCTGGTGTGTCGGGCCGTCCTGCCCGAGGGCTATGGAGTCATGGGTGAATATATAAATGACATGTAGTTTAGACAGCGCCGCAAGGCGTATGGCAGGTCTCATGTAGTCTGAAAACACCAGGAAAGTGCTTCCAAATGGTGTTAATCCATTGTGGAGGGCAATGCCGTTCAGTATTCCCCCCATTGCATGCTCCCTCACTCCGAAGGCAATGTTTGACCCGTCGTAACCCCAGTTCCCCGATACTGCGCCCTGCAGCGTCTCGCTCCCTGTTCCCGGGCACTGGAAGCTCCCTTTGCCTGCAAGAGTTGTGTTTGTTGACGGGTCCAGGTCTCCGGAACCTCCTATCAAGGAGAGGTGTCTCGCAACGGAGTTCATGACCTTGCCGCCTGCAACCCTTGTGGCAATACCCTTAGGGTCAGGAGGGAAGATGGGAATATCACTGTCCCACCCTTCAGGGAGTTGGCGGTTTACAGCGGCCTTCCATTCCTTCAAGAGATCAGGGTATCTGTCTCCATAAGAGCTAAGGAGGGCGTCCCACTGGGAATTAATCCCGGCCCCTTTTTCTGACGCCTTCGAGAAGTGGGCAAGAGCATCTTCAGGGAGATAAAATTCAGGTTCAAGCGGCCAGTCATAGAACCTTTTGGTGGCAATGACCTCATCGGGCGAAAGGGGTGAGCCGTGCACTCCAAAAGTGTCATGTTTAGGGCTTCCATGACCTATGTGGGTTGAAATTGCTATCAGGGATGGGCTGGTAGTCTCGGCCCTTGCGCGTTCAACCGCCTTTTCAATGGCCTCTATATCGTTGCCGTCTTTTACGGATTGCACGTGCCAGCCATAGGAGTCGAACCGTTTGCAGGCATCTTCTGTAAATGTGAGTTTTGTCTCTCCTGCCAGTGTGATTCCGTTACTGTCGTAAAGGTATATGAGTCTGCCAAGCCTTAAGTGCCCTGCCAGGGAAGCAGCTTCCGCTGATATGCCTTCCATGAGGTCTCCGTCGCTGACTATGGCATAGGTGTAGTGGTTGACTATCTCGTGACCTGGGCGGTTGAACTTTGCAGCCATCTGACGCTCAGCTATAGCCATGCCAACC
This sequence comes from Deltaproteobacteria bacterium, assembly GCA_016208525.1. GTDB lineage: Bacteria > Desulfobacterota > JAENJC01 > JAENJC01 > JAENJC01 > JAENJC01. The sequence continues at coordinate 3,505 of JACQYJ010000015.1, forward strand.
CCATTGGCGAATCCCTGACCAAGCGGGCCTGTAGTTGCCTCGATACCGTATTTAATGTTGCTTTCGGGGTCCCCCGGGGTTAAACTTCCCCACTGCCTGAACCGCTTCAGTTCATCTATGGAAATATCGTATCCAGTCAGGTGTAAGATCGAATAAAGAAGGGCAGACCCGTGGCCGGCTGAAAGGACAAACCGGTCCCTGTCTTGCCATGCAGGGTTTTTTGGATTATATCTGAGAAATCGCGACCAGAGAACATATGCCATTGGAGCAGCCCCAAGGGGCATGCCCGGGTGCCCTGAGTTTGCCCTCTGGACCATATCCAGTGAAAGCATTCTTACTGTGTTGATGCAGAGTTCGTCAATATCCATGAGTCCCACGTTAAATCAGTAAATCACTTTAAGGAGGCAACTCTATCCAGCACCTTCCAGGCCACCTCATCCTTGCTCATCTTTGGAAGAGCTTCAAGGGTCCCTTTATTGTCAATGATGGTAACAATGTTTGTATCAACAGCGAATCCTGCGCCCGGTACTTTTACGTTATTGGCAATAATCAGGTCAAGGTTCTTTTCCTTAAGTTTTTTCTTTGCATTAGCCCAAAGGTTGTCAGTTTCCGCGGCAAAGCCTATAATGAACCTCTTTCCTTTTTTCCTTCCTATCTCAGAAATAATGTCCTCGGTCTTTTCAAGGTCAAGAGAGATCGAACCTGCCCCCTTCTTCATCTTCTCTGAAACCGCTTTATTTGGCCTGTAGTCGGCCACGGCCGCTGCCATTATTACTATCGTCGCATCTTTCAGTTTTACACTGACAGCCTTCCTCATCTCCTCAGCGGACTCAACCGATATAAACCTTGTCCCCCTTGGAGGCAATAGTGAGGAGGGACCGCTTATCAATGTTACCTCCGCTCCCCTTCTTACAGCCATTTTCGCAAGTGCATACCCCATCTTCCCAGAAGAGCGGTTACCGATGAACCTCACTGGGTCAATGGCCTCGTATGTCGGCCCTGCTGTAACAACTATCCTTTCGCCTTTAAGGTCTTTTGGTGAAAGGATGACCTCAATTCTCTCAAGAATATCGCCCGGTTCCGCCATCCTCCCCTTCCCTTCGTAACCGCAGGCCAACTCTCCGGTTTCGGAGTCTATGAAGTTGTAACCGTACCCTTTAAGCTTATTCATGTTCTCTTGCACGATCGGATTCTCATACATGTTACAGTTCATGGCTGGGGCAAGGAGGACAGGGACCTTGGTAGCCATTATAGTGGTTGTCAGAAGGTCGTCAGCAATCCCGTTCGCTATCTTACCTATGAGATTGGCAGTGGCAGGGGCAATGACAAAGAGGTCTGCCCTGTCTGCCAGGGATATGTGACCAACCTCCGCCTCCTGGGTCAGGCTGAAAAGATCTGTATGTACCGGATTCCTTGAAAGGGTCTGGAGGGTGAGCGGGGTAACGAACTCAGCAGCCCCCTTAGTCATAATGACATTGACATTGGCACCGGACTTTACCATGAGCCTTGTCAGTTCACATGCCTTGTATGCCGCAATCCCACCTGTTATACCCAGGACTATGTTTTTATCTCTGATTGACATGGTTTCTCTGTGGCACATTGCCGCTGTTGCTAAGGGTCAGTTGCATTCAGGAAATATAACAAAACAGTGTCGGTATTACAAGGGCATTTTGGCTTGACAGTCATTTATAATTGATGAAGTCGTAAAAACTAAAAATTTGCCACAAAGGCACCAAGACGCTAAGCCTAGCACATCGAAAATAAAGGATTTTTTATTTGTGCCTTTGTGACTTCGTGGCAAAAAAAGACTTTTTACGAATGAATCATAATTGATGCACTCGTAAAAAGTCCCAAATCACCCTTCGACAAGCTCAGGGCGAACGG
>JACQYJ010000137.1 GCA_016208525.1 Deltaproteobacteria bacterium
AAAGAGTTTATGCCCGGAGGGTAGGGTCAGGGGAGATCTTGAAGAGCTAAAACCTTACCTCCACTCCGGCGCTCAAGACATTCTTGCTATAATCATAAACCGCTATATTCGATCTGCTTTTTATGTATGCGTATTGAACCTGGACATCTATCTCATCAAAGAAGTTATACGAGAACAGCGCGCTTCCGGTGTATGTCTCGTCTTTTCTCTTCATGCCGACGAAGGATGTATGAAGATTTTCATAATCCTGAAGGTATGCCTCTCCAGCAACCTTGAACTTCAGCCTGTCGGTTACCGGATACAGGAAGCTCAGGCCCGCCTTATTGCCTGAGTATTTCCAGTTCACGCCTTCCGTATCCTCCCTGTTATATTCATATCTGAAATTTACAAACCCCCTGTTTTCCATAATAAGATAGAACCATGATGCGCCCAAACCGTTGTCATCCCCGTTGCGGTCTTCATCCGGGTGAATCGGAGCGTTCAGATATTCTTTTTTTGTATATCTGTAGAATACCTGCGCATACTGATTGCCGGTCAGGGTAAATGTGTAACTGGGTGTTGCCGTTATCGCCTGAAGATATTTTTCATCATGGACAAGTGTATAGTTATAGCTCGCAAGAAGACTTATTGAGCTTTGCCTGAGGTTATAGCCGGGAATAAGGGCAATAGTATGGCTTTGAACGTCATGGGTGTGCAGGGTCGAGCGATCATTCAGATAGAGGGAATATTGGGCCTTTACTGCATAAGGGCCTTTAAATCTTGGGGAATATTCCGCCCTGAGCGTGGCTATAGCCGAGCTGTCCGCTTCATCAGTTATGCCGACCGCTGCAGCGGATTCACCTGGCTTCAGGAGGACATTGTCGTCATATTGATACTGGAGACCGACTGATATCCTGAAGGGCCTCTCCTCCTTCAGCCTTCTTGTTATCGCTTCTATGTACTGGTTTGCAAACTGGGAAAGGTTGGAATTCGGGTCCCTGACTATGATCTCTTTAAATATCTCTCTGGCATCACTCAATCTCCCCTCCTGCAGGTTTGCCACTCCTATCTGATAATCGGCAGACGTGGCAAGCTTGATGTCGGTTGACTTCGATTTTTTGAAAGATTCAATAGCCTCGCTATTTTTCCCCTGCTTCAGGAGGACAAGGCCTTTTAAAAAAGCAGCCTGGGCAGGAGCAATCTCTTCCCTCTCGGCTATCTCCAGTGTTTCCAGCGCCTCGTCCATATTGCCAAGTTGATATGACACATCGGCAAGCTCCATAACCGCCTCCTTGACGGCAGGAGATAGAGTTATGGCATCCTTAAGATGCGCCCTGGCCTCCTTATAGTCCTGGATCTTTTTATATGCAACGCCAAGGTAAAAGGCTGCGACGGAGGATTCAGGATCAAGCTCCCTTGCCCTTTTCAGGAGGTCAACCGCCTCTTCATAATTTTCTTCTTTCAGATTTGCTGTCCCCTGTTTCAGATAATCTGGTTTCTCTGCAACAGTCTCCGGCGGCAACTCCGCCTTCACTTCAGCCTGTTCCGCGGATGGAACAGGGGGAATGGTCTCTTTAGACGGCGCAGGTGTGGCTTCTCCTTGTATCTGAGGCTGTATATCAGGCGTGGTCTCGGAAAATGTTTTCCCAGAGTGAATGAGCAATAAAATAACGAGGAAGAATATCCGGGAAGACAGTGCGGGTAGTTTCATAATAGCGCCTCCAGTAACTTATCTGTAAATTGCAATGGCACACGCCCTTTAAGACATTGCCATTCAGCAAGCAAACAGATACTGTTTAATGAAAAGATATATAGGAAAGTGCAATCTGTTATATTTTACACGACCTGTTAAAAATCGCCACGTCAACAGTTCTTATTATTTATTCGGGCAATTTTTAATGACATCTGCTTAGTCCCTTCCCTATATACCTCCAATAAGTTTTATCAGGATGCATTATGGACAATATGGAGCGCTCCAAATATATCGACCCTCTTATTCTTTACGATCATGCAGTTTCTGCGTCCATCAGCGTCCAATCATATTTTTCAGGTCTTTACTTCACCTGAATGAACGGCATGGCCCCGCCAGTCACGCCAGGCAGCTTACCGTCCCACTTTTCTATCGCCTTGCGCTGGTTCTCAATTTCCCTCAGCTTCAGGAGGGATTCCGTTATCTCCTGCCTCTGGATCTTTAACCCTTCTGCCTCGGCCTTCGCCTGGCTGATCTTCTGCTCGTTTTCAACCTTTATCCTTTCCAGCTCGTTCTTTGACTTGGCAACCTGCTGTTCCGCCACCTGTTTTGCCTCAATGGCGTCATTGAATGTCCTGGAGAAGTTAAAATCCGCAACTGATACCTCGATAACCTTGATATTGAAGATCGCGAGCCTGTCTGCCAGTTCTGTCCGTATGGCAGACTTGACCTCCCCTCTCTTTGCTATCAATTCTTCCGCCGTATATTTGGCTGTGACGGCCTTGATAACCTCCTGCACCGCTGGTTGGATCAGTTTGTCTTCAAAGGCCAGCCCTATCTTCTGATACACCTCATCCACTGTTTCAGGCATAAGGTGATAGTTTGTGGCAATGACTGTAGATATGATCTGGAGGTCCTTCGACGCAGCATCTGCCTTTGCCTCGTTCTTCTGCACCTGGACGTTAATTCTCGCTACACTATCCATGAAAGGTATCTTGAAATGAAACCCCTCTGAAAGTACCCCTTTCTGTACCGCGCCCAGTCTTATAAGCACACCTCTCTGTCCCGGTCCTACAATAACCCACGGCTGAAAGACGAGAAGGATCAGTACAGCAATTATTGGTATAAGCATCTTGCCAAGACCTTTAAGCTTTTCCATAATCATTTCTGCCTCATTTTTTGGATATTGAGCCTGGCTCATCTGTTACCTCCGGTTTTATTTTTTGTAAATGGAATCTTTTGCACTCTTAACGCCTGACTTAACCTTTTTCAAAAGCCTTTCCGCCCACACGAACTCACCGGCAAGGATGGCAAGCCCCAGAGGGATGACTACTATTGCAGGGCCGGGCAGGACAATCATGGCTATGCCGATAAACAGCACCGTAAAACCAACAACGCTGATGATAACCCGCTTTGTATGCCTCAGCGCCCCGTTTACGGTGTTATTGATGAACCTCCTCATCCCCCCTCCGTTTAAAGTATTTTTCTACCTCTACTGCGCATAATACCACAGATGACAGAGCAAGTGAAAGGATAAGTTCACTCATGGTCAAAGGCTCTGTCTTGAATACCGGATTCAGGAACGGCATATATATGGTAGCCATCTGCAGGACAAAAGCAAGAAGGACGGCTCCGAGTAATGGCTTGTTGGAAAAGATACCCTGAGTGAAAAGCGACTCCTTCTCTGAACGGATTGCAAGGACATGCCCAAATTGAGAAAGGCACAGGACTGTAAAAACCATTGTCTGCCAGTGGGCATGGCCTGTTTTTATGGCCCATGCCTGAACAAAAAGTGTTACTCCTGCCATGAGGAGGCCGGCCCAGATGATATGCTGCCACATCCCTCCTGCAAAGAGGCCTTCTCCCGGGGGCCTCGGCTTTCTTTTCATTACATCCCCCTCCGCAGGCTCAACAGTCAGGGCAAGGGCAGGCGCCCCGTCAGTTACGAGGTTTATCCAGAGTATGTGGATCGGCAATAGTGGTATCGGCAGGCCTAAGAAAGGGGCGAGGAACAATGTCCACACCTCTCCAGAATTGCTGGTAAGCATGTATTTGAAGAACTTCCTTATGTTGTCGTATATCCTCCTTCCCTCCCTTACAGCCCCGACGATGGTTGCAAAATTGTCGTTTAACAGGATCATATGGGCTGCCTCTTTTGAGACATCCGTCCCGGTGATCCCCATGGCAATGCCTATGTCCGCCCTTTTGAGGGCAGGGGCGTCGTTGACGCCGTCCCCTGTCATGGCGACATACTGGCCTTTGTCCTGGAGCGCCTTCACTATCTTAAGCTTCTGCTCAGGGGCGACCCTGGCGTAGACCCTTATATCCAAAACCTTTTTCTCAAACTCCTCCATCGACAGCCTGTCAAGATGTGTCCCGGTTATTACCTCCCCTCCGTCATCTATTATCCCAAGCCTTCTCGCTATGGCCCTTGCCGTAATAGGGTGATCTCCTGTTATCATAACAGGAATTATCCCGGCAGAGTTGCACAGAAAAACCGCCTCCTTTGCCTCTTCCCTCGGAGGGTCCATGATCCCGACAAGTCCCAGGAAGGCAAGACCGCTCTCTACCTCCTTATGAATTATCTTTTCCGGGACGGCGTCCCACCTCCTCGTCCCGACGGCAAGGACCCTAAGCCCGTCGGCAGCCATCCTTTCGCTTATCCTTATTATTTCGTCCCTGTCTATCTCATTTACCCCTGACGATGTGAGGATGTCCACACTTCTGTCAAGGATTACCTCCACACCACCTTTTGTAAATGATACAAATCCACCCTCACGCCCCTTTAGGAAAGGAGTACCAGGGGGGATTTTATGGAATGTGGTCATCATCTTCCTGTCCGAGTCAAAAGGTATTTCAGAGACCCTTTCATTCTCCTTTTCCAATAGCGACTTTTTTAAACCGGCCTTCTCGGCTGCCATGTAAAGGGCCACTTCTGTGGGATCTCCAAGGATATTGCCGCCGGCATCAGGGACGGCATCGTTGCTCAATGCCATTGCCATGAATAGAGTTGGGAGTGGAGAGTTGGGGGTTGGGAGTTCTGTTCTTTCATAGCTTAGAACTCCGAACTCCGGACTCCTGACTAATCTACCGTCAACATATATCTCCTCCGCCGTCATCTTATTAAGGGTAAGGGTTCCCGTCTTATCCGTACATCTATATGTTACGGAACCTAATGTCTCAAC
>JACQYJ010000016.1 GCA_016208525.1 Deltaproteobacteria bacterium
CGGAATAAAGTCAATGATTTCAACCTGACCACCGTTCGCCCTGAGCTTGTCGAAGGGTGATCTGTGACTTTTTACGACTTCGTCAATACTGAATTACTAAGGAGATGTATCGGAGGATATTCCATGGACGGAATTGAGTGGAAACAGTATGACCCGCCGGAAATCGCTGAAACTGTAACAAGGCAGGACAGGAGGTATAACTCAGCTTCAATATCCGTCTTTGTCAGGTCTTTAATGTCAAAGGAATGGGCAAGGGCATTGGGAAAGAAACCGGCTAAGTCAAAACCGGGAATGGAAGGCCTTTATGGCTCAAGGTAACTACCTCTATCTTTACTGCATCATTGAGACCGGCGAGGAAAGGAACTTTGGCCCCATCGGAGTCGGCGGTCGCGGGGACATGGTCACTACCATAAATTATGAAGACATCTCAGGGGTAGTAAGCAGGACCCCTTTATTGAAATACGACTTAAACAGGGAAAATCTATTGGGCCATCAGAGGGTCGTTGAAGAGGTCATGAAGGAGTATACGGTGCTTCCCGTGAGATTCTGTACCGTTGCGGAATGTGCGGAAGATATCCGGGGGGTTTTGAGAAAGAGGTATGCCGAGTTTAAGAAGCTGATAAGGGAGATGGACAATAAGACAGAGCTTGGGGTCAAGGCCCTCTGGAAGGATATAAAGGTCGTGTTTCGGGATATAGCGGAAGGAGACCCGGAGATCAGACGGTTAAGGGAAAAGATAGCCTCAAAACCTCTGAAACAGAATTATTCAGAGAGTATTGCCCTGGGCAGGATGGTCCAGGCCGCCCTTGAGTCTAAGAAAAATGAGGTGGCGGACAACATCCTTAAAAGATTAAAACCAATTGCTCTTGATACAGCGATAAATAAGGCGCACGGGGACAGTATGATCCTGAACTCCGCTTTTCTGGTTCATGGGGGAAGGGTAAAGGAGTTTGATGATGCCATAGCCGAACTTGAATCTTCAAACAACGATAGGTTGGGGATCAAGTATGTCGGGCCTGTAGCGCCTTTTAACTTTATAAACATTGTGGTGGAGTGGAGATAAAAGAGCAGGGATGAAGGATGAGAGAGGGGACTGTCCCTATTTACGGACGGAGCATTGCTCCGTCGTAGAATAGGGACTGTCCCCGGAAAAATGAGCGAACCGTGAACCGCGAGGAGTGGAGATGAGGAGGCCTGTATGCCGGAGACAAGGGGAAAAACGGAGAAGATAGAGAAAGAGGGGGTTGAGATAGATTTGGGCATAGGGAAGCTCTCCTTTGGGGGGCTTTTTAAGGGACTCGAAGATCTCATCGGGCTTGCATCCGATCTGGCGGAAAAAGGGGAGGAGATCAGGAGAGAGGGTGAAATAAAGGGGCTCCCGAAGGACGCAAAGGGTGTATACGGGTTTTCCATAAGGACACTTGGAGGAAGGCCTGTAGTCGAGTCATTTGGAAATATAAAAGAGACCCCAAAGGGGCCGGTAGTTGAGGAAGTGAGGGAGCCTATGGTAGATGTATTCGATGAGAAGGAGCATATCCTTATTGTGGCTGAGATGCCAGGCGTGGAAAAGAACAATATTCATATTGACATAGAGGGCGACGCCCTCCTCCTCAAGGCCGAGAATACAGGGAGGAAATATAAGAAGGAGGTCCCCCTCCCATCTGCGGTAGACCGGGCTTCTCTCGTATCCTCCTATAAAAACATTCCCAGAGAAGCCCTTGTCCAATACCTGTTTGCCCACCAGGCTGTCATAGAAGAAATTGTGAAGGACCGCACGGCAGTTCCAATAAAAGTCGGGACGACTGCCGTGACCGACAAGGACGCAGGGGAGATACTGGAGTTGGGGTATGCGAGGTTCAAAGAGGCCGTTGACGGAATGAAAGATAAGACGGAGATAGAAATGATGGCCCGCTGGAACGACCTTGACCCGGTCTTGAAGGAGATCGGCAACAAGGCTGAGATACGCAGGTTTAAGGAAGGCATCAAGACCGGGGGTCAGAGCAACTTTCAGGCCCTGGCAGTGGAACTGGGGAGAATGGTGAAGACGGCCCTTAACGAGGAGAATAGCCGGGTAAGGGATGAGATACTGAATGTCCTTGATGAACATGCCGTTGAATTCAGGCTCCACGATCCATTGGATGAGCGGATGATAATGAATGCGGCATTCCTGATACCAGAAAATCCCCCCTCACCCCCCTTTGCTAAAGGGGGGGACCACTTATCTCCCCCATCTCCCCCTTTGGAAAAGGGGGAGATGGGGGGATTTTGGGATGAAATTGAAAAGACGATTGAGATGTATCGAGAGAGGATCGATTTTAAGATCATCGGGCCGTTGCCTCCCTACAGCTTCAGTACCCTGGAGATAACGAGAGTGGGGGCCGGAGAGGTAAGCGAAGCGATGGCTGTCATGGGTGTGGATGGCAATGCCGGCAAAACAGGGGTTAAGGATGCATATCGGAGATTGCTCCAGAAATACCATCCGGACAAGAACCATGACGATCCTGAGGCGCAAAGACAATTTGAAAAGATCAGGGTGGCTTACAAGACCCTGATGGATTGCCATACCTTTGCCGGCGGAAAGGATGCGGTCATGGTCAGGGTGGTCTGATGGCATTTTTACTGGATGATATACTGCTTTCCCCTGTAAAAGGGATTGTATGGGTAGCGCAAAACCTGAAAGATATGGCCGAGGCGGAGATGACAGATGAGTCAAAGGTGCATGAAGACCTCATGGAACTTCAGATGCGCCTCGAACTTAATGAGATAACAGAGGAAGAATACCAAAAGAGAGAGAACGAGCTTATGGAAAGGCTTGAGGAGATCAGGAAATACAAGGAAGAGATGGGTAAATGAGAGAAGACGATCTTCAAATATCAAATAATGGCTTGAAGAAACGAAAAAAATTGAAACCAGCCACAGGGAAACCTGGATACGAGGGAAGAGGGGGAAAGGTGATGGCAATGAATATTGGGAGTGTTATTAAAAAGGCAAGGAGCGAGCTAAGCGAACTTACCGGCTTGCCTCTTTCCTCCACGTTAAAGACGGTAAAGGAGGACAAGGGATGGCGAGTTTTGATCGAGATGGTCGAGAAGCGTGCTATCCCTGACGGGATGGATGTCCTTGCAACCTACGAGGTACTTCTTGACGAAGACGGCAACCTCCTTGAATTCAGCCGTAAAGGTATGCGCAACCGCATGGAAACAGTGGCGGAAGAGTAGGATAAGGGGACTGTCCCCGAAAAGAATATGGGATCCCACAGTTTCCTTGACAATACGGAACTCAGGTTGGTC
>JACQYJ010000017.1 GCA_016208525.1 Deltaproteobacteria bacterium
ACAAAATGTGAAAAGTGCCATGTCCAGGGGCGTTACAAACCTTTGAATTACAAGACATGCGATACTACCGACTGCCATAAAGAGCCGCATAAGGGACAGTTCAAGGACAAGGCATGTGATTCCTGCCATACAACAAAGGGCTGGAAAGAGACGACCTACAACCATTCCGCACAATACAGTGAATTCAAGCTGAGCGGGAAACATGAAAAGGCCAGGTGCGAGAAATGCCATGCTGAGGGCAAATACAGCAAGACCCCCAAGGACTGCCTGAGCTGCCACGAGAAGGAGGATGTGCATAAAAAAGAGCTGGGCAGCCTCTGCGAGAAATGCCATGACGCGGAAGACTGGAAGAAGCCGACCTTTGACCACAACCTCAGGTCAGTGTTCCCTCTTGTTGGCAAGCATAAGGATACCAGGTGTGAAAAATGCCATAAGGACAAGAAGTACAAGACAAAGGAGGAAAAATGCATAGAATGCCATAAGGACATACATAAAGGCGAGTTCGATCAGGATTGCAGCAAGTGCCACACTCCGTTCGACTGGCAGCCTAAGACCTTTGACCATAAAAAACAGGCAAGGTTCGAACTAAAAGGGATACACAACGACCTCCTCTGCACAAACTGCCATAGGGTCAAGGGTGAGTATAAAGGGGTCAACCGCAACTGCATAAAGTGCCATACAGACCCACACCTGAACCAGTTCGGAAGTCCGGGCTGTGAGCAGTGCCACACCCAGAACTCCTGGAACCCTTCGCTCTTCAACCACAGCAGGACAGGGTACCCGCTTGTCGGACAGCACCGGCATACAGAATGCCGGGCCTGTCATGCGGACCGTGTATACAGGAGGACGTCTACAGCCTGCTATAACTGCCATACCAATAAATACAACAGCGCCTTGAACCATTTGGCAAACGGGTACAGTCACGAATGTCGCGATTGCCATAAACCGACATTCACCTCATGGGAATTCAGTCACTCAAAGGTGTCCGGATCGGCCTCCTGCGCCACATGCCACCTTAATAATATCCCTGCATCACACGCTGCCAAAGGTTTCGGCACGTCTTGTGAAAACTGTCATAAATATTCTTCAGGATGGACATTCACCCACCCGACAGGAACGACGGGGTGCGGCAGTTCCGGTTGTCATCAGACTTACAGCGCTCCAGCGCGAACAGCAAGGCACACCACTAACAACTGGACTGCGTGCGAGGTCTGTCATAAGTACCCCACATGGACATTCGTCCATCAGGTGGGAGGGACAGGGTGTTCGACCTGCCATTTGGGGTTAGAGGTGGGCAAGCACAAGAACAACTATGGAACAACCTGTGAAAACTGTCATAAATACCCTTCATGGACCTTCAGTCACACTGCTATTACGTCGGGTTGTAATACATGTCATTCGGCTGAATATCCGGCAGCCCATCAAACCTACAACAACAGGTTCGGGACGACCTGTGAAAGCTGCCATAAATACCCGTCGTGGCCAACGACTACATTCAGCCATACGTTCTCATCGTTCCCCACGAACCACAAGGGGTATTCAGGGTGTTCCAACTGCCATCCGTCCCGGAACTACGGGAACAAGGGAGGGTGCATAGAATGCCACAGCGCTGTCGGTGAAAAGGTCCACGAGACAAACCAGAATTCAGGATGCCTGTCATGCCATCCTACGGGCAAGGACTGATGTCATGAAGAAGAGCTACAGTCCCTTATTTAGTTCATTTGTAAAAAGACAAAAATTTACAAAATCTCCCTTTACCCCTCTTTGCCAAAGAGGGATAAAACAACTCCCCCTTAGTAAAAGGGGGATTGAGGGGGATTTTAAGAATATCAAATATAATATCTTCATACTTATGAACTTCTTAATACCGGTAATTATCCCAGGTATGGTATGGGGCGCAGAAATCCACGGTCTGATCTCTGTTGAGGACTATTTCTCAAAAGATTCAAGCTCGGCGTACGATTTCAACATACTCACCACAAGGACCCGCCTTGATGCGACAAAGCTGAACGATGCCGGCACACTGGCCTTTCACTTCGATGGAAGGGAGAGGAACGTCCTTGCGTCAAAGGACTACAACAGCAGTTACATAAAGAGCGAACGGATAGACACCCTGAATATTGAATATACAGGCCTCTCAAAAAGGGTTTACCTGTCTGTGGGTCGCCAGATGCCGAAGGAGTTGTCGCTGGAACGGGTGGACGGCCTGAACCTTGTATATTCTAACGACACCACGGGAGGCGGGGTGTTTGGCGGCCTAAAACCAGACCCCTACACGGATGAGTTTGGTTCAGACTATTCAACTGCCGGCGCTTACCTGTTCCATCGCACTAATGACCTGTATGCGAACCTTGCCCTTGTCCATAACGGATACAAAGGGGAGACAGACAGGCAATATATAAGCGGTTCTTCATACTACTACCCGTCTAAAGAGATCAACCTGTTCGGTTCCCTTATGGGCGACAAAAACCAGGATTCCGGCAATACGGACCTGACAAATGCCCTCCTTGAAGCCTCCTACAGGCCCGGCAAGGGAAGCATATCTGTGGGGTATACGCAGTTTCAGTCAATCAGGCGCTACAAGTCAATGCCTGTTAACTACACCTATGCAAGGAGCGGCCAGCATTCATATTACCTGAGGGGAGATTACCGCCTTGGAGACAGTTATACTCTTTACGGCAGATTCGACCGGCAGACCCAGGTCTCCAGCGGTCTGGCGCCGGAAGAGAAGATCAGGGACGTCTATCATATCGGGTTTAGAAACGACAACCTGCTGAACAGCAATATCAGCGTTGACATCAGCGATGAGACGGCGGGAGGTTTCGGTTACAGTTACAACAATTACAGGCTGGACATGAGACGCCTCTTCGGCGAGACCTTTGAGCTTGGATTAAACGGTTCTCTCCAGCAAAGCAGGTACGATTATTACGATGATACAGAAACTGTCATTACTTATGGCGCGTCAGGAGATATGCGTCTTGGCAAGAGGTGGCATGTTTCCCTTTCCTATGAGGGGATGCAGGCAAGCGCCTATTCAACAAACACGGCCATTTCGCGCGTCACCTATAGATTCTAAGGCCCCAAATCCACCATCAAAAATTAACCACAGAGCATCACTGAGTTTTTCTCTGTGTTCTCAGCCAGTTACTAAATCTCCCCTGCCCCCTCTTTGCCAAAAGTTTCCCTGTGTCCTCTGTGGTTTGATGGTGAATTTAGGAGTTCTCTAAGCCTTTCCGAACTTCTTTTCTATCTGGACCCCTATATTTTTAAGGAACTCCGTCGGCAGCTCGCCTCCGGCAAAGACATAGACATAATCGTTCGGAACAGTAGTCAACTCTGTCCCTGTCATAAGCTTCAGATCTTTTTCACCGATCTCCTTTACAGTTGAATTGAAAATAACCTTGAGAGACGGCGTCTTCCTGGACAGTATCCCCTCAAGGCGCTCGCTGTTTTTGGGCTTGATCCTTGAAAAGCTCTCCCCTCTGTAAGAGAGTATCACGCGGTTATTCGGTTGATCTGTCAGGGCAATGGCAGCCTCTATGGCGCTGTCGCCTCCACCGACCACAAGGAGGTCCTGATTATGATGCTGCTCAGGCTCAAGGAGCCTGTAATATACCTTTGGGATATTCTCTCCAGGGACGCCGAGCTTCCTCGGAGTTCCGCGGCGGCCAATGGCAAGGACAACGGTTTTCGTCAGGTATTCGCCCTTCGTGGTTGTCACTTTGAAGAATCCGTTTTCCTGTGTCATGCCGCTCATCTTTTCAACGGTGTTTATCTTTAACCCGGTTTTTTTGATTACAGAAGTCCATAGCTCCAGGAGCG
>JACQYJ010000131.1 GCA_016208525.1 Deltaproteobacteria bacterium
GGACCATGGCAATCACGTAAACAGCGCGGACAATATAACTCTTAAACAGGCCATAGGGATAGGCTTTGCTCAATGCCTCGCCCTGTTCCCGGGAGTATCCCGTTCAGGGGCCACAATAATGGGAGGGCTGGCCATAGGCCTGGAAAGAAAGGTTGCAGCCGAATTTTCATTCTTTCTGGCAATCCCCACAATGTTTGCAGCAACCGGTTACGACCTGCTCAAGAACAGGAGCGCACTCTCAATATCGGACATCCCGCTTTTTACAGTAGGCTTTATCACAGCCTTCATCTCCGCATTGATAGTAATAAAGGCCTTTCTAAGGTATGTTTCGGGGCACGACTTTGCGTACTTTGCTTACTACAGGATCATCTTTGGCTTGATGGTGCTGGCGTTTTACTGGCAAAACGGCTGGAGGTTCTAAGTAGAGACGTAACGTGTTACGTCTCTACAAAATGGGGATTATCCTATATCCTTCTTAGCCGCCTCTATCAGCTCAGACACAAACGTATTTACATCCGTGCCATGCATAGAGCAGGCGAGGGATATAGGCTCACTCCCAAAGGCCGGACATGTGAAGCAGGTTGCTCCAAAGCGCTTTGAGAATACCTCTTTGGTTGATGGCCACTTTGTAGTAACCTCCCCTGTGGTCATTGCTGGTGTTATATTTAATTCTTCCATATTGTCCTCCTTTTTCGAATCAGCGTATTGTCAAAATCTAACCACAGAGAAGAAAAGGGTTTTAAAAGGGTTTTATACTCAAAAAAGTTCTCTGTGGTCTCTGTGGTTTGCAGTTTTAGGTATAATGAAATGCAGGGACACTTCTGCCACACTCATACTGTCAAAACAGCGATTCCGTATATCTATCCTTTCCGTTGACAAGCAGGGACTTTATCCCCGCATTTCCATACCTGTCAACTGCCACCAGGATGGTGATCTTTTCGCCTTCCTTTGGCCGCTCCAATGCCCTGCCCTCCCCTTCCGGGACAAAATAGCTTTCTATGCCGTATCTAATATTTATATGCTTTACCTTTTCAGACTTTTGGGTCTCCTGATTCCAGAAAAAGTCATTCACATAATTTACATCCCCTTTAATGGCCACATGTCCGGGAGGGACAGTCGGTTTGTTGTGGTGGACGGAAACAGGCTGCCAGTAAGGGTCGCCTTCTTTCAAGAGGACGTACACGCAATCATGCCTCTTAAACTCCCTGTCCCCCGATACCTCACCAACCCTGATGTTGCTGATCTTATAGTTAAGCCGCACATAATCGCCGCTGAACAGAGATCGGGGGTCTATGGGCGCTGTTTCAAGGATGACGTGGGTCCCAGTGTTCAATGTCCACTGCCTCATAGCTATCATGGACAGGAGGGCCAGGGTTTGAAGCGCAATTATTACGGCGATGCGGAGTTTAGTTCCCATATTCCCCTCCTGCCTTGCGCGACTCCATTATCTTTTGCGTGATCCGTCGTCTCTGTTTCTCCATGTAATACCCGCCGCCGATGAGAAGAGCGCCCCCTGCCATAAAGAAGAAGGAACGGTTCATGAGACTCCAGAATGTGTCAAAATACCGCGCCAGCGCCGTGACGGCAAAGAAGAAAAAGGCCATATTTACGATGCCGCGATCCTCGCCGTGCATCCCGGCATATATGAGCCATACAAGACCTGCAAAGAAGATGAGGTTGAAGAGGATGGCCATAAAACCGCCGGATGTGGCGCTTGCAAAGATATTTACAAGGAGAAGCACGGAGACCAGGCCCAACAGGGCCTGCCCCCATTTCAGGTATGACGGCCTTCTTGCTCCGGCAGAGAGGTTCGGATAGGTAAGGGAGTGGAAAGAGGCCAGGGCCGCAAAAGCGCCGTATCTTCGGACTATTGACGACAAGGGCTCCAGCTCCTTGTACGTATCCATCACCATCCCCAGGACAAAGAGGCCGAGGTATACCGCGAAATATATCTGCATCAGGTACAGTGCCGACCCCTTCGCCCAGTCCGTGTATAATGTTAGATGCATAAAACTCTGCCAGCTCCAGATAAGAAGACCGGCAAGGGCCACATGGACGGCATGTTTCCATTGAAGCCAGACTATTATAGGAAGAGAGACAGCCCATAGCATAAGGAAAGGCCAGTGGAAGGCGCTTTCAAAGCCGAAAGACTCCATAGATGTCCACAAGATTGCCAGACCGCTTGACGCGACCATTGCAGGCTGCGATCCCATAAGATATGCGACAAGGAGGCCACCGAGGGACCAGATGAGGACGCCGTTGGGGTAATGGGCGTCAATGTGATATATCTGGGCAATGAGCATGATGTTGGAGCCGAAGAGGACGACCCCAAGGAGTAATATCGCCTGGCCCAGATAAGGATAGCCCCTTTCCTCTATGAGATAATAGGCGGTGATATAGGCCGTCCACATGCTGCCGAACAGAACGCCGAGCTTTGAGAGCTTGCTCATCGCGCTCCAGTTGGCTGCAAAGAATGTGATAATCCCCGCTCCGAGGAGCGCTACTCCGAGGATAGAAAAGGCCATCGTAAGATACCTTGCCCCGCCCTCGCCCTGAGATGCGACATGGTCAAGAATGGCCTTCTGGCCCTCATCCTTCACCCATCCCAGCTCCACCCACAGCGGCATCTCTTTTTTAAGCCGTTTTAAAAACCTGTCGTTTCTCATAGTTCACAACTGCTCACTGATTTAGGTCCAAAATTTATCTCTGTGGCCCTGTGGTTTGCAGTTTTTAGGTAATAGACGAATGAAAGCCCTGCCTTCCATTTTGTGTCCAGCTCGTGGCTCAAATGCTTTTTTCAGGTTCATAGGCATATATTTGATAAAGAGGAGGCAATTGCAAAACTATTTGAACCACAGAGTTCACAGAGATTAATCAGAGAAACACAGAGGTTTTTCTTAAATATTATAATTTTGTCCTCTGTGCCTCTCATCTTTTCTCGGTGTCCCTGTGGTTAAGGACTTTTGCAACACTATCTTAATGTTTGGGTAAAATCTGAAGAATAGGATGACGGAAAGCAGGGTTGCCGAGAGGCCTGCGAGGATCAGCGAAATTCCGGTCCATGTTGCGAAGAGTGGAACTCCGCCGTCTGTAAAAACGGGGATTATCATGAGGTAGCGGTTGATCCATATCCCCAGGCAGATTATAAGCGCAACTGTGGAGAGCGCCGAGACGGATAGCTTTATGCTCCTGTAGATAAGTGCGAAGAAGGGGATTATGAAGGCCGCCAGGATCATGATTACAAACATGGTGGTATAATTCCCCTTCATAGTTTTAAATAACGGTTCAGTAATATTAGGCAGGTCGCTGTACCAGACAACTATATGCTGTGACCAGAACATATAGACCCAGAGGAGAGCAAAGCCGAGCAGCAACTTGCCGAACTGGTCTAGGTGCTCTTTTTCTATAACCTTCCCCTGCTCATTATACATGAAGTAGAGTGATATAAGGCACAGGAATGTAGAACCTGCAAAGAGGTTCCCTACCCACCAGAAGGCAGGAAATATGGTGCTTTCCCAGTGAGGGATTATCATCATTCCAAAGTCCCATGCAATCTCGGTATTGGCTATCACATAGAATACCATCACAAAGCCCGACATCACGTTCAGCCTCTTATCAAGACCGTCCGACACAGGCGTCTCGTTTTCCTCAATCCGACCTGCGCGGAAGTATATGAAGCTCATTCCGTAAAAGAGGGCCATGGCGGCCAGGTTCCTGAAGAGGAAGAGCCCCCTGCCAAGCCAGGGGCTCAGGTGGTGTCCGCCCTCATTCCCGTGTGAGGAGGCAGGGGATGCCCAGTAAAAAAGGTGGTCAACCCCTCCGAAATATATGATCAGGAGGGTGATAAGCGCAACAGGGATGAAAGAGAGCGTGAGAATCTCGCCGAGCCGTGAAAAATGCCTACCCCAGGACGACTTTGACATCCTCATGATGGCTGCAAACAGTATCCCTGTCTGGGTCAGCCCCAGGAAGAAGATATAGGTTACTGAAAGCATAGCCCAGAGGGTGGTCGTTTCGCCTGCGTTAATAACGGAGTAGGCGAAAGATATCATCCCGTTTAAAAGCAAGATTAACAATATCCAGAAAAGCATAGACTCCCTGTCCGTCCTTTATTTTTTAAGGCTTAAAACGTGTTTTATATAGTTCACAACATTCCACCTGTCATCAGGCAAGATGGCATCTTCCTGACTAGGCATAATAGCCAGACCGCCGTTTGTAATTGTATAGTAGATATCTCCGTCTGGTTTGGTCTGCACATAATCGCTGGTTAAATCAGCCGGAGGGACAAACTTCTGTCCAACTATTCCATTCCCCACTCCTGTTTCCCCATGGCAGGTTGCACAGTAGACATCGAAAAGAAACTTGCCACGCTCAATGCTTTTAGGTGTCGGTGGAACGATATTTTTAAGCTTAGCGGCTTCATCCCTGTCCTTCAGGGGAATCCTCCCCTTTGTGGAAACGGTCCCCTCAGGGAAGGGCAAGGCCGCTTCTTCCTGCGCCTTGTGCGACGGCTGTGTGAACATGTCCCACGACCACGGCATGGCAGGCGCAGCCGCTGGGATCAGGGTAGTCAAAAGAGCCAGGAGATATATTTTTCTACTTCTTTTCAATCCTTTTAACCTCATTAGCGCCGTATTCTCTCATAACCTTTTCAATATCGCCAAACTTATCTTCTCTAACACCATCAACAAGGAGCCCGAAGGAGTCAATCGCAACCTCGGGGTCATAAAACTTCTCTTTAAGGGACGGCAGCTTCGCAAAGACAAGGAAGCCTGTCAG
>JACQYJ010000132.1 GCA_016208525.1 Deltaproteobacteria bacterium
GGTTCTCTCCAAGAGTCACCCCCTCTCCTCCCGCGTCATAAGGAGTCTCAACCTCTTCATAATCCTCTTCCTCGAACCCAATAAACACTGAAAGCTGGTCTTTGAGTATCTTGGCCGCTATGCTGACGGCATCGGTCGGTGTAACGCTCCCGTTTGTCCAAACCTCCATTGTCAGCTTGTCGTAATCAGTTATCTGTCCAACCCTTGCATGAGAAGTAAGAAAATTGACCTTCTTAATGGGTGAATGGATGGAATCCACGGGAATAGCGCCAACAGGAAGTGAGTCGTCCCTGTTCCTCTCGGAGGGGACATAGCCCTTTCCCCACTTTACAGTCATCTCCATATTGAGCTTGGCTTCCTTGGACAGGGTTGCAATATGATGATCGGGGTTCAGTATCTCGACTGTCCCGTCGGTAATTATGTCCCCTGCCTTAACCTCTTTCTTCCCCTTGGCGCTTATCCGTACCGTCTTAGGCCCATCGCCGTGAAGCCTCAGATTGACCTCCTTCAGGTTAAGTATAAGCTCAGTAACATCCTCTGTAACTCCAGTGACTGTTGTAAATTCGTGAAGAACGCCGTCTATTTTGACCGCTGTTATCGCAGCCCCCTGTAAAGACGAAAGGAGTATCCGTCTGAGGGAATTTCCTATGGTAGTTCCATATCCTCTCTCTAAGGGCTCAGCATAGAATTTCCCGTAAGTCTCTGTAAGGGTCTCCTTTTCTGCCTCAAGCCTCTTTGGTTTTATAAGTTCTTTCCAGTTCCTGTACATTCATCCTCCTGGATTCTTTCAGCTCATATTAGGGGACTGTCCCTATTTACGGGCAAACGCAGTGCAGCCGTAGAATGGGGACTGTCCCCGGCTTTCTTACAAGCGTAATTTGCAAAGCAAACTACTTGGAATAAAGTTCGACTATCAGCTGTTCCCTGATCGGAAGCGTAAGCTCCTCCCTCACAGGAAGGGTCTTGACAACGCACTTAAAATTGGTCTTGTCCAACTCCAGCCAACTCGGCACTCCCCTCCTCTGAACAGCCTCCAGCGACTCCTGAATCCTGATCAAAGTCCTGCTGCTCTCCCTGACCTGAAGGACATCGCCCGGCTTAAGGACATACGAAGGTATGTTAACCTTCTTGCCGTTGACAAGAAAGTGATTATGCAGTATCAGCTGCCTGGCCTCATTTCTGGAACTTGCAAATCCCATGCGGTAAACCATGTTGTCAAATCTGCGCTCCAAAAGCCTTAAGAGGTTCTCTCCGGTTATTCCTTTCTGCCTGTCGGCCTCAACAAAGGTTCCACGGAACTGCTTCTCAAGCAACCCATAGAGTCTCTTTACCTTCTGTTTCTCCCTCAGCTGCGTGCCATATTCAGAGACCTTGGTCCTCCCCTGACCGTGCTGGCCCGGCGGATAGCTTCTCCTCTCCACAGCGCACTTATCGCTGTAGCATCTCTCTCCTTTCAGGAAAAGCTTCAGCCCTTCCCTCCGGCACAATCTGCATACTGACCCGATATACCTTGCCAAATCAAACCTCCCTTTTAGACCCTTCTCCTCTTTGGCGGCCTGCAGCCGTTATGAGGAAGCGGAGTTACATCCTTTATCATTGTTACCTCAAACCCAACAGCCTGCAAAGCCCTGAGCGCAGACTCCCTGCCGGATCCGGGCCCCTTTACAAATACCTCCACATGCTTCAACCCGTGTTCCATTGCCTTCTTACCCGCGTCCTCCGCTGCAATCTGGGCGGCAAAAGGGGTGCTCTTTTTTGAGCCTGTAAATCCCTTGCTCCCTGAGCTGGACCAAGAGATCACATTTCCGGCTGTATCTGTGATCGTTATTATCGTATTGTTAAAAGTTGACTGGATATGAACAACACCATGGCTTATCCTCTTCCTGTCTTTTTTCTTGGTAACACTTTTTTGAACCGCTGCCATCATTCCCCCTTTAAAATCCGTTAACCGTGAGCCGTGAACCGCTAATTAAATTCAGATACTTACTCATTGCTCATCGCAATTTTATTTCTTTTTTCCTACCATCTTCTTTCCAGGTCCCTTTCTTGTCCTGGCATTTGTCTTTGTCCGCTGTCCATGAACCGGCAGGCCTTTCCTGTGGCGAAGGCCGCGGTACGAACCAATATCCATAAGCCTCTTGATATTCATCCCAATTTCCCTGCGGAGGTCTCCCTCAACAGTATGCTTGCGCTCTATAATCTCCCTGATGCCGGCAACCTCAGTCTCTGTCAGCTGGTTTATCTTAGTATCAGGACTTATTCCTGCTTCCGTTACAATATCCTGAGAAGACTTGTTCCCTATACCGTATATATAGGTCAGCCCTATTACAACCCTTTTATCCTTCGGTAAATCAATCCCTGATATACGTGCCAATGAACCCCTCCTTAAAATCATTGAGCAATGAGCGATGAGCGACGAGTAAAACCTTTTTGCTCATTGCTGACTATCCCTGCCTCTGTTTATGACGCGGGTTTTCGCAGACTACCCTCACGACACCCCTTCGTTTCACTATCTGACACTTCTCACATATCTTTTTTACTGATGCCTTTACCTTCATCTCTATCTCCTTCGTGAACCGTAAATCGTAAACTGTAACTTCTTTTCATTTCACGGTTCACATCTCACGGTTTACGGTTTATTTTGCCCTGTAGGTTATCCTTCCCCTCGTAAGGTCATATGGCGACAACTCTACAGTGACTTTGTCGCCAGGAAGGATCTTGATAAAATGCATCCTCATCTTTCCTGATATATGGGCCAGTATCCTGTGGCCGTTTTCAAGCTCTACCCTGAACATGGCATTTGGTAGCGGTTCAACAACCTTTCCCTCAACCTCTATTGCCTCTTCTTTTGCCATTTATCCATCCAGACTCGTCAAAATTACCGGCCCAGTTTCGGTTATTGCGACCGTATGCTCGAAATGAGCCGACAAACTTCCGTCTTTCGTGACTGCGGTCCACCCGTCCTGCAGAATCTTAACTTCACTCCCGCCCGCATTTATCATCGGCTCGATAGCCAGAACCATTCCTGCCCTTAACTTTATTCCCACTCCAGGTGGCCCATAGTTAGGTATCTGGGGCTCTTCGTGCAGAGACCGTCCGATCCCGTGCCCTACAAACTCCCTGACCACCGAAAAGCCGTTCCCTTCAACAAAGCTCTGAACGGCGTATGATATATCTGAAAGCCTGTTCCCCTGGTATACCTTTTCAATTCCTTTATAGAGGGCCTTTTCAGCAACCTCTTTCAGTTTCATGGCCTCCTCGGAGACCAATCCAACAGGCACAGTAATTGCCGCGTCGCCATAGAATCCGCTGCAATAGACCCCGAAATCCAGGCTCAGCAAATCCCCCTCCTTCAACGGAGTTTTAGTCGGTACGCCGTGAACAACCTGGGAGTTGACCGATGTACAAAGGGCCTTTGGGTATCCCCTGTATCCCTTGAATGCGGACTTTGCCTTCTTTTTCCTCAGCCTTTCTTCAGCAAAAACATTTAATTCATCAGTTGTGATCCCGGGCCTTACTATTTCCTTCACTGCCTCAAGGATCTCCGCAACAATCCTGTTGGCAACCCTCATTTCATCAATTTCTCGCGGTGATTTTAGAACCACACCCCTATCTTTCATCAACGATTTTGCATATATCATCAAAGATGGCCTCAACATCACCTATGCCGCTGATTGTCGTAAGCTGCCCCTTTTTTTTGTAATACTCAGATAGTGGTGTTGTCTGGGCCTCATAGGTCTCAAATCTCTTTATCACTACATCTTCTCTGTCATCATCCCTCTGAAAAAGCTCGCCTCCGCATCTATCACATCTGCCGCCGTCCTTAGACGGGTTAAACTCTATATGGTATCCTGCTCCGCAAGACCTGCAGACCCTGCGGCCGGAAAGCCTTATTACAAGATGATCCTTTGGCACCTTAATATCAATAACTTCAGTTATTGGACATCCGCACTCATTCAAATAAGAAAACAGGGCATCCGCCTGTGCTATAGTCCTTGGGAATCCATCAAGGATATAACCCTTTCCACAATCACCCCTTTTGAGCCTTTCCTTTACAATTCCTATGACAACTTCGTCAGGCACTAAGGCCCCCCTGCTCATGTGGGAGTTTGCCTCTATTCCAAGAGGAGTCCCGCTCTTCACTGCCTCCCTTAGAATGTCACCAGTAGAAATCTGTGGGATAGCGTATTTATCCACAAGCATCTTCGCCTGCGTGCCCTTCCCCGCTCCTGGAGGGCCAAGGAGGATAAGGTTTTGTCGCACTATCTCCTCCCCTTTATCCTTGCCTTACCCATAAAGCCTTCATAATTTCTCTGAAGAAGATGGGACTCTATCTGCGCAACGGTATCCAGGGCAACACCAACCACTATGAGAAGTGATGTCCCTCCGAAGTAAAAAGGGACTTTCATCTGGCTTACCATTATTGTAGGAAGCACACAGACAGCGGCGAGATACATTGCGCCTCCGAAGGTTATCCTTGTCAATATCCTGTCTATATACTCGGCCGTCTTTGCCCCAGGCCTTATCCCCGGTATGTAGCCGCCGTATTTCTTCATGTTGTCAGCAACATCCGTAGGATTAAAGGTAACTGCCGTATAAAAATAACAGAAGAAGACTATAAAACCAACATACAAAAACTCATGAGGCCAGTTACCGGGAGTCAACGCGCCTGCAACACTCTGCATAAATGGAATGGTGCTGAACTGGGCAAGGGTCGCAGGAAACATTATAATGGATGACGCGAATATTGCCGGTATCACACCTGCTGAGTTCACTTTAAGCGGCAGATGGGTGCTCTGTCCTCCGAACACCTTCCTACCGACTACGCGCTTTGCATACTGGACTGGGATCTTCCGCTGTCCCCTTTCCATGAATATAATGAACCCGACAACAGCGACCATCATGGCTATCAATACCAGGACGAGCAGAACCGGGAATTCACCAGTCCTCACCAGTTTAAGTGTATTAACTGCAGCGCTCGGCATCCTTACAACTATACCGGCAAAGATGATGAGAGATATCCCGTTTCCTATTCCTCTCTCTGTGATCTGCTCGCCCAGCCACATAATAAATGCAGTGCCGGCAGTAAGTGTAATTACAGCCATTATCCTGAATGACCAGCCCGGATGAGGGACTACAAGTTCACCAGCGGGGCCGGTCATCTTCTCCAGTCCAAAGCTTATTCCGATGCCCTGGATAATACTGAGAGCGACTGTCCCATACCTTGTGTATTGAGTGATCTTTTTCCTCCCCATCTCCCCTTCTTTGGAAAGCTTGTGGAGATAAGGGACAACCACAGTCAGCAGCTGAAATATAATCGAAGAGCTTATGTAAGGCATTATACCGAGGGCAAAAATAGATAGCCTCTCAAGTGCGCCGCCCGAAAACATGTCAAAGAGTCCGAGGATTGTGCCCTGCATCTGGGCAAAAAATGCGGCCAGCGCATCTCCGTTTATTCCGGGCGTAGGTATATGAGCGCCGAGCCTGTAAACTACAAGCATCAGGAACGTAAATAGTATCCTCTTTCTGAGTTCCGGTATCTTCCCTATATTCTTATAAGCGTCGGACAACTCAGACCACCTCTATCCTTCCGCCTGCCGCCTCAACCTTCGCCTTAGCCGACTGACTAAACTTATGCACCTTTATGGTAAGGGACTTCTTTATATCGCCGTCTGCCAAAAGCTTCACTCCAGCCCCAATCTTATTAACCAGACCTGCTGCAACCAGCATGGCGACATCCACTGTGCTGCCTTTATCAAACCTGTCAAGGTCGCTCAGGTTTACAATGGCATACTCCTTCCTGAATATATTGGTAAAGCCCCTCTTCGGGAGCCTCCTCTGCAGGGGCATCTGCCCGCCCTCAAAACCGGTCTTCCCTCTGCCGCCGGACCTGGCCCTCTGCCCCTTATGACCGCGTCCGCTTGTCTTGCCGTGTCCGGAGCCGGACCCTCTTCCAAGCCTTTTTCTATTTTTGCTCGCCCCTTCGGGGGCGCGAAGTTCACCAAGATTCAATTGCTTCGACTAAAACAAGATGCGAAACCTTATTAACCATCCCCCTGTTTGAGTGTGTATCATCTCTGACAACCGTTATGTTGACTTTTGTGAGCCCAAGGCCGATAAGAGTATTCTTCTGTCTCTCAGGTCTGCCGATCCCGCTCTTTACCAGGGTTATCTTAAGCTGCTTTGCCTTCTTAGTCATCTAAAACTCCTTCTACCTCATTTCCTCTACGCTCTTTCCTCTCATGGCGGCAACATCTTCGGGGCTTCTCAGCTGCTTCAATGCGGCAACTGCGGCCTTTACCACATTATGCGGGTTGTTTGACCCAAGAGACTTTGCAAGAAGGTTCTCAATTCCTGCTGATTCGACAACTGCCCGGACAGCGCCGCCGGCAATGACTCCGGTCCCGGCGGATGCCGGCCTGAGAAGAACCTTTGCGGCCCCAAATCTGCCTGTAACCTCGTGGTATATGGAGGCATTTTCAGCGCTCAGCGAAACCTTGACGAGCTCCTTCTTCGCCTGCTCCACCGCCTTCCTTAGCGCCTCAGATACCTCATTGGCTTTACCCATTCCATAGCCTATTACGCCGTTGCCGTCACCAACTACAACAAGGGCGCTGAAGCTGAACCTTCTTCCGCCTTTTACCACCTTGGCCACCCTGTTTATGTTTACCAGGCGATCTTTTAATTCCAAGCCCTCGGGATTTATCCGTGTTGCCAAACTGCCCTCCTTAACTCAATCTCAATCTGAGATTTCAATATCAAGCTTAAAACTCAAGCCCCTCGCCTCTTGCCGCATCAGCAAGCGCCTTTACCCTGCCGTGATAAAGGTAGCCACCCCTGTCAAATACAACCTTTTTAATATTCTTAGCAAGCGCCTTCCTTGCCACAAGTGCGCCAACCATCGAAGCAGATACTACATTCCCGCCGTGCTTTATCTCTCCCTTTAGATCAGGACTCACACTCGACGCCTCTACCAGTGTCGTGCCATCCTGGTCATTTATTACCTGAGCGTATATGTGCGAGGCGCTGCGGAACACACACAGCCTTGGCCTCTCAGAACTCCCTGCGACCTTCTTTCTCACCCTTGCCTTTCTGTTCAGCCTGCTTGTAAGCCTTTTATTAGTCTCTCCCATCGTTATTTACCCGCCTTCCCAGCCTTTCCGGCCTTTCTCAGAATCTTTTCACCCTGATATTTTATCCCCTTGCCTTTATAAGGCTCCGGAGGTTTGAATCCTCTTATATTGGCAGCAGCCTGGCCTATGACCTGCTTGTCAGGCCCACTAAGGGTTATCATCGTCTGTTTTTCAACTTCCGCCTTTACCCCGGCGGGAAGTTGATATTTAACCGGATGAGAAAATCCGAGACTCATAACAAGACTGTCACCCTGGACCTCTGCCCTGTATCCAACGCCGGATATCTCCAGCTTCCTCTCAAACCCCTTTGTAACACCGGCAACCATATTAGAAACAAGGCTTCTAATAAGCCCCTGAACCGTCCTCGCCTCAGAATTCTCAGCAGGCCTCGTAAATACGATCTTCCCGTCGTTTACAGATATATTGACTCCGGGGTTTATCTTCTGCGAAAGTTTGCCCTTAGGCCCGTCAACTTTGAGCAGGTCCCCAACAACTGCAACCTTTACCCCCTGGGGTATTACAACTGGTATTTTACCTATACGTGACATCTCGTTCTCCAAAAAGCATTTTTTTCTGACCTCTGACAACTGGCCACTGACCACATGCTTTTACCAGACCTTACAGAGCAGTTCGCCGCCTACATTCGCCTCTCGAGCCGCTTTATCCGTCATCAACCCCTTTGAGGTAGACACGATTGCAATTCCAAACCCATTTAAAACCTTTGGGATTTCTTCAGTTCCGGCGTACATCCTTCTTCCAGGAGTGCTTACCCTTTCAATACCGGTGATCACACCCTCGCTTGCCGGTGAATATTTCAGAAAAACCCTGATGATGCCCTGTTTCGCGTCAGCTACCATCTTGACATTCTTTATGTAACCCTCTTCCTTGAGGATCCTTGCCACTTCAGCCTTCAATGTGGATGAAGGGATGTCCACCTTCTC
Organism: Deltaproteobacteria bacterium; assembly: GCA_016208525.1. Classification (GTDB taxonomy): domain Bacteria; phylum Desulfobacterota; class JAENJC01; order JAENJC01; family JAENJC01; genus JAENJC01. The sequence goes on from JACQYJ010000132.1 coordinate 8,075, forward strand.
ATGCTTAGCCTTGCTTGCATTTCTTATCCGTGTAAGCATATCTGCGACGGGGTCGGTCATACTCATTTTACTGCACTCCTTTTTAATACATGTAGGGGCAGGGCTTCTCCCTGCCCATGAAGGGCAACCGCAAGGGTCGCCCCTACAGCTTCTACCAACTCGACTTTGTGACTCCTGGAAGCTCTCCCTTATTGGCCCTGTCTCTCAGGCAGATACGGCACATGCCGAACTTCCTGTAATACCCTCTGGGCCTGCCGCACAACGGACATCTGTTGTAAGCCCTGACTCCGAATTTAGGCTCTCTATTCGCCTTTGCAATCAGTGATTTCTTTGCCACTTCTCCTCCGCTTAATCCCTAAAAGGCATTCCAAATAAATTTAATAGTTCATAAGATTCATCATCTGAACTTTTTCTTATAACAATCGTTATATCCATTCCTTGGACAAAATCAAGCTTATCAACATCAACCTCTGGAAAGCTGCTCCTTGAGCCCCATAGCGTAGTTACCATGACCGTCAAAGGTCTTGCCGGAGATCCCTTTAAAATCCCTGACCCTGGGCAATGTAACGCTTATGAAGCGATCTATAAACTCGTACATCTTCTCTTTCCTCAATGTCACCATACACCCGATGGGCATACCTTCACGGAGCTTGAAGGTCGCTATTGACTTCTTTGCCTTTGTTATAACCGCTTTTTGTCCGGTTATGGCTGCCAACTCTTTAGAAGCTGCATCCAACACCTTTACATTCTGAACGGCCTCTCCCAACCCCATGTTTATAACAACCTTTTCTATCTTTGGGACTTCCATTACACTCTTATAATTAAACTCCTTCATAAGCGCAGGAACTACTTTCTTTGTATATAAGTCATTCAGCCTTGCCATTCATTCCCCCCATTATCGCGACGTGAATCGTAAACGTAAAAATTGTCGCCACGCCCTGCCTTACTTATCAATAGGCTCTTCGCATTTCTTGCAGACCCTCACCTTATTCCCGTCCTCTAACAACTTATATCCGAAACGAACTGCAGAATCGCATTTCGGGCAGACAACCATCACATTCGATAGATGTATGGCCCCTTCCTTTTCTATGATGCCGCCCTGTCCGGCGGCTCCCCTCGGCTTTGTGTGCCGCTTTACAAGGTTTATCTTCTCAATTATAACCCTTTCCTTCTTTGGAATGACCACTATAACCTTTCCTGTCTTTCCCTTTTCCTTACCCGCAATTATCTTTACAGTGTCGTTTTTCTTTACATGGGTTGCTAACATCAAACCTTCTCCTTAGAATTCCACAAGTAGAGAGATAAATTGGCGTCTCTCCATCATCTTTCTACAACACTTCAGGGGCCAGAGAAATTATTTTCATAAACTTCTTTGCCCGGAGCTCCCTTGCGACCGGCCCGAATATACGCGTTCCAAGAGGTTCGTTCGCTTTATCTATGATAACAGCTGAGTTCCCGTCAAACCTTATATAAGAACCATCACGCCTGGCGACCTCTTTGGCGGTTCTTACGACTACCGCCTTCTGTACATCACCCTTCTTAACCTTGGCGTTAGGGGCGGCCTCCTTCACAGCCACAACTATCACGTCTCCAATCGATGCGTACCTCTTTCTGGTGCCGCCAAGGACCTTTATACACATAACCTTTTTTGCGCCGGAGTTATCTGCCACATCCAACACAGTCTGCTGCTGTATCATCCTGCACCCCTAATTATGCCTCAAGTTGCAAGTTGTTATCTTGCCTCTTGCATCATGTAATTATCTCTATGCCGACTGCCCTGCTTTCGCTTTTACCTTCCAACGCTTGTCTCTGCTTAAAGGACGGCTTTCCTCTATTACTACCATGTCTCCTATATGACAGGTATTTCCCTCATCATGGGCCTTATATTTAGCGCTTTTCTTAATGGTCTTTAAATATATATGATGCTTCACTGTCCTGTCAACCTTTACCACTACGGTCTTATCCATCTTATCACTCACAACGACCCCCTGAAGGGTCTTCCTGATGCCTCTTTCACTCATTTACGTCTCTCCCTTATAACCGTCTTGACCCTGGCAATGTCCTTTGCAATCTGGGACAACCGGGCTGTGTTTTCGAGCTGCCGGCTTGCATGCTGAAAGCGGAGATTAAAAAGCTCGTGAGACAGTTCGACAGGCTTCTGATTCAGTTCCTCGTCACTTAGGCTTTTTATTTCGCTAACCTTCATGGCCTTCACTCCTGGAAATTATTTTTGTGGATAAGGGAAGCTTATAAGCGGCAAGCCTGAACGCCTCAATAGCTGTCTCCTTGGGGACCCCTTCCATCTCAAAGAGAATTCTTCCGGGTTTTATGACGCAGACCCAGTCTTCAGGGGCTCCCTTGCCTTTACCCATCCTGGTTTCTGCAGGCTTCTTGGTTATCGGCTTGTCAGGGAATATCCTTATCCAAATCTTGCCGCCCCTTTTTATAAAACGGGTCATGGCAATCCTTCCGGCCTCAATCTGTCGGGTGGTTATCCAGCCGCATTCCTGCGCCTGAAGTCCAAATTCCCCAAAGCTAAGGTCAGACCCTCTGTAAGCGGCCCCCCTCATCCTGCCTTTCATCATCTTCCGATGTTTAACCTTCTTTGGCATCAACATAATTACTAACCCCTTCCCTCAAGAACCTCGCCCTTAAATATCCAAACCCTTATACCTATGACGCCGAATGTGGTCATGGCCTGCGCAAACCCATAATCTATATCAGCCCTCAGGGTATGAAGCGGCACCCTTCCCTCTTTATACCATTCTCGCCTTGCTATTTCGGCGCCGCCAAGCCTTCCGGCACATGCTATTTTAATCCCCATGCATCCAAACTTAAGGGCAGACTGTATGCTCTTCTTCATCGCCCTTCTGAAGGCGACCCTTCTCTCCAACTGTAAGGCAACATTCTCAGCCACCAACTGGGCGTCCGTTTCAGGCTTCCTTATTTCCTGGATATTTATATAGATCTCTTTACCGGTCAGGGCTATCAGGTCCTTCTTGAGACTTTCAATCTCTGTTCCCTTCTTGCCTATTATTATTCCCGGTCTGGCGGTAAAGATATTAACCTTTCCCTTATCGGCTACCCTTTCGATCTCTATCTTGCCGACCCCGGCGTGAAACAGCTTCTTTTTGAGGAACTTCCTTATCTTTATGTCCTCATGAAGAGACTTTGCGTAGTCCTTGTCCAGGTACCACTTCGAATCCCAGCCTCTGGTTATGCCAAGCCTAAGCCCTATCGGATTTACCTTCTGACCCAAAACCTACCTCCCTTAACTCACCAAGCTCAAATTGCAAAGTGTAAATTGCAAATCAAATAAATCATCTCTTATGCTTTTGCACTTTGAATTTTGCATCCTGCAATTACAGTTCTTAACTCTCTTCCAAAACAACCGTTATATGACTGGTTCTCTTCTTTATCTGTGAAGCCTTTCCCATCGCCCGAGGCATAAACCTTTTCAGGCTTGGCCCCTGATCCACACATATCGTCTTGACCTTCAAATTATTTACATCGACTCCCTCTTTCTGCGTAGCATTGGCCACAGCAGACTTCAATAGGTTGGTCAAAATCTTAGAGGCGGCCCTTGGTGTAAAATCAAGGATAGCAAAGGCCTGATCGACCCTCTTTCCTCTTATTAGATCAACAACCAGCCGGGCCTTTCTCGGCGTTATTCTCATGAACTTAGCTTTAGCAATCGCATCCATACTGCTCCACCTTCTCTTTAATTACTTTTTGGGGGCTTCCTTGCCTTTTGCAGCGCCTTTTACAGCAGTCTTTTTCCCTGCTGAATGCCCGTGGAAAGTCCTGGTAGGCGAAAACTCTCCAAGCTTGTGCCCAACCATATTTTCCGTGACAAACACCGGTATAAACTTCTTGCCGTTGTGAACAGCAAACGTATGACCAACAAAATCAGGCGTAACCATTGATCTCCTTGACCATGTCTTTATAACTCGCCTGTCACTGGCCTCATTGGCCTTGTTCACCTTATCCATCAAACAATCATCAACAAACGGGCCTTTTTTAGCTGAACGTGCCACTACCTACCTCCAGTTACTTTCTATTTCTCACTATGAACTTAGTTGTTGCCTTGTTTTTGCGTGTCTTATATCCCCTCGTAGGCTTTCCCCATGGTGAAACCGGATGCCTGCCTCCGGATGTCTTACCCTCGCCGCCCCCATGTGGATGGTCAACAGGGTTCATTGCAACTCCCCTGACACTCGACCTTACCCCCAGCCATCGGCTTCTTCCTGCCTTTCCAAGAGATACCTTTCCATGGTCCATATTCCCAATCTGTCCAACTGTGGCCAGGCACTCGATAAGTATCATCCTGACCTCGCCGGAAGGAAGCTTAACCTGAGCGTACGCCCCTTCCTTTGCCACAAGCTGGGCGCCAGCCCCTGCGCTTCTTACGAGTTGGGCTCCCTTTCCCGGCCTCATCTCGATATTATGAATGGTCGTGCCGAGAGGGATAGCCTTTATAGGTAATGCATTCCCGGGACGAATATCTGCATCCGGTCCTGCATCAACCACTGCCCCAACCTCAAGTTGAAGCGGCGCAATTATATATCTCTTTTCCCCATCGGCATAATGCAGAAGGGCTATACGAGCCGACCTGTTAGGGTCGTACTCAATAGAAGCCACCGTTGCGGGTATCCCGAACTTATTCCTCTTGAAGTCTATTACCCTGTAAGCCTTCTTATGTCCCCCACCCTGGTGACGGCATGTTATCTTACCGCGGTTGTTCCTTCCTCCGGTCCTCTTAACAGATTCCACAAGCGACTTTTCAGGTCTGCTTCTTGTTATCTCCTCAAAGGTGGAGCAGGTCTGCCCTCTTCTTCCCGGGGATGTCGGTTTATATGTTTTAACTGCCATTACTATACCCCTTCAATGATTTCTATCTTTTCCCCTGCCTTAAGAGTGACGACGGCCTTCTTCCAGTTCGATCCCTTTCCGAAGTTTCTACCCACGCGCTTGACCTTGCCCTTCACACTGATGGTATTGACTGCATCTACCTTCACACTGAATATCTTTTCAACAGCATTCTTAACCTGTATCTTGTTTGCCCTTCTGTCAATTTCAAAGAGATACTTATTCATTCCCTCTTTCAGATCTGTCCCCTTCTCCGTCAACAGAGGTCTCTTTAATACATTGTATACATCACTCATTCGCTCACCTCTCCTTTCACATCTCCCTCAAAAGCAGAAGCTGTAGACTCGATAATCAGAAGCTTATCATAAGAAAGGATGTCGTATACGTTCAGCCCCTGTGGCCGTATTACCTTGAATTTCCTTAAATTCCTTGACGACATCTCAAAATTCACCATCTCTTTATGAGAAATAAAAAGGGACTTCTCGGCGTCAAACCTCTTCAGTATCTCCAGGGCCTTGCTTGTCTTTATCTCGTTTAGATCAAAGTCCTTTATGATCCAGACCTTGCCTTCGTTAACCTTCATTGAAAGGGCTGACCTCAAAGCGCCCCTTCTCACCTTTTTCGGCACAAGATATGAATAATCCCTCGGCTTCGGCCCAAAGGCTGATCCACCTCTGACCCATACAGGGGATGTGTTGGCGCCGGACCTGGCCCGACCCGTCCCTTTCTGCTTCCAGGGCTTTGCTTTTCCACCACTCACCTCGGCCCTGGTCTTGGTCTTAGAAGTGCCAGCGCGCCTGTTGGCAAGCTGCATCTTAACCACTTCGTGGATAAGATGCTCATTCACCTCAGAGCCAAATATCTGATCGTTCAGATCTATCGCTCCAACCTTTTTCTTCTCAATATCGTATACATCCAAATGCGGCATCTCTAACTCCAGGTAAAAATAAACTTAGACAGACTTCTTTATGCTGTCCCTTATCAGGACCAAGCCATTTTTTGATCCAGGAACTGCGCCCTTCACAAGAAGGAGATTCTGCTCCTTTTTTACAGCTACTATCTCTAATCCTATGGCAGTAACCCTGTCCTGTCCCATATGACCAGGAAGCCTCTGCCCCTTAAATACCCTTGAAGGAAATGAACTGGCGCCAATAGAACCAGGGGCCCTGTGATGCATGGAGCCGTGGCTCGCCCCTCCACCCTTAAAGTGATGTCTCTTGACCCCACCCTGAAACCCCTTCCCCTTACTAATCCCCACAACATCAATCTTGTCACCCTGTTCAAATATATCGATATTAATCCGCTGTCCGATCTCATACTTGCCGGTATCCTCAAACCTGAACTCCCTCAGATAGCGAGCCGGATCTGCGCCGGCCTTTTTGAAATGGCCGGTAAGCGGCTTATTGACCCTCTTGCCCTCCACTGCATCAAACCCGAGCTGGATTGCATTATACCCATCCACATTGACTGTCTTCTTCTGCGTAACCTGGCATGGGGTTGCCTGTATTACCGTAACGGGGATCAACTTGCCGTCTCTGGCAAATAACTGCGTCATCCCCAGCTTCTTACCGATCATTCCCTTTTTCATATCACTCGCCTCAAAATACCTAATTATATTAACCACTGAGGCACGGAGAACTTCTCAAGATAAGATTTTCTCTGTGTCTCTGTGTCTCCGTGGTTGATTTAAAGCTTTAATTCCACATTCACGCCAGCAGAGAGATCAAGTTTCATTAACGCATCTATCGTCTGCTGAGTCGGCTCGAGAATATCCAGAAGCCTCTTGTGAGTCCTTATCTCAAACTGCTCTCTTGATTTTTTATCACCATGCGGGGAGCGGTTTACACAATACTTGTTTATAACTGTAGGCAACGGGATAGGACCCGACACCTTAGCTCCGCTCCTGTTGGCTGTCTCTATTATCTCCTTTAGCGACTGGTCCAGAATCTTATGGTCGTACGCCTTGAGCCTTATCCTTATCCTCTGTGCTTTTACAGCCATTATTCAATCACCTCGCTGATGGCGCCTGCGCCCACAGTCCTGCCGCCTTCCCTTATTGCAAACCTGAGCCCCTTTTCCATTGCTATGGGGGTTATCAATGTTACTGTTATGGCTACGTTGTCGCCGGGCATTACCATCTCTACACCTTCCGGTAATGTGGCTATGCCGGTAACGTCGGTTGTCCTGAAATAAAACTGCGGTCTGTATCCATTGAAGAACGGGGTGTGTCTTCCACCTTCTTCTTTGCTGAGTATGTACGCTTCTGCCTTGAATTTGGTATGCGGGGTTATGGAACCAGGCTTTGCCAGCACCTGGCCTCTTTCTATGTCTTCTCTCTTGGCGCCTCTTAAGAGCACTCCGATATTGTCTCCTGCCCTTCCTTCGTCAAGAAGTTTTCTGAACATCTCTACTCCGGTGACTACGGTCTTCTGGGTGTCTTTCATTCCTACTATTTCTATCTCTTCGCCTACCTTTACTATCCCTCTTTCTACTCTTCCGGTGGCAACGGTTCCACGGCCTGAGATGGAGAATACGTCTTCTACAGGCATGAGGAACGGCTTGTCTATGTCTCTCTTAGGCTCCGGGATAAAGCTGTCTACCGATTCCATGAGTTTCATTATGGCCTGCTCGCCAAGCTCTCCCTTGTCGCCTTCCAACGCCTTTAATGCGCTTCCTTTTATTATAGGGGTCGTGTCACCAGGGAAGTTGTACAGGCTTAAGAGTTCTCTTACTTCCAGCTCCACAAGTTCAAGGAGTTCTTTGTCGTCTACCATGTCTGCCTTGTTGAGGAATACTACTACATATGGGACTCCTACCTGACGGGCAAGGAGGATGTGTTCTCTGGTCTGAGGCATGGGGCCGTCGGCTGCGCTGACTACAAGGATGGCTCCGTCCATCTGGGCGGCGCCTGTTATCATGTTCTTTATGTAATCGGCGTGTCCGGGGCAGTCTACGTGGGCATAGTGTCTGTTTGTTGTCTCGTATTCAACGTGGGCAGTTGCTATGGTGATGCCTCTTTCTCTTTCTTCCGGGGCATTGTCTATCTGATCGAATGCCCTGTACTGGGCCAGGCCCTTATCAGCCAATACCTTGGTTATTGCTGCCGTCAACGTGGTCTTGCCATGGTCTACGTGACCTATTGTCCCTATATTGACATGCGGTTTTGTTCTTTCAAATTTTGCCTTGGCCATCACTTCCTCCTGATTTCAAATTTCAAATTGCAAATCGCAAATCGTTTTGAACTTTGCATTTTGACTTTTGCATTTTGCAATATCCTTTATCCTTTTACCTTTACAATTATCTCTTCCGCCACGTTCCTGGGGACCTGCTCGTAGTGGATAAACTGCATGGTGTACGTAGCCCTGCCCTGCGTCATAGACCTGAGGTCCGTTGCATATCCAAACATCTGCGCCAGCGGAACCTGCGCCTCAACAACCTGAGCGCCTGCCCTGGAGCTCATTCCCATGATCCTTCCCCGTCTTGAATTAAGGTCGCCTATAACATCCCCCATGAAATCATCCGGGGTAACGGCCTCTACTGCCATGATCGGCTCAAGTAGAACAGGAGCTGCCTTCATGGTCCCATCTTTAAGCGCCATAGAACCGGCTATCTTAAACGCCATCTCCGAAGAGTCAACATCGTGGTAAGAGCCGTCAAATATGGTTGCCTTAAGGTCTACAAGCGGATAGCCAGCCATTACACCATTCTCCATGGCCTCTTTTACACCCTTTTCAACGGCAGTGACGTACTCCTTCGGCACCGCGCCGCCGACAATCTTGTTCACGAACTCAAAGCCCTTACCTGGTTCAAGGGGCTCAAGTTCAAGCCATACATGTCCATACTGACCACGACCGCCAGACTGCTTGATATATTTGCCTTCAACTTCAACCTTCTTCGTAATAGCCTCTCTATAGGCAACCTGAGGCTTCCCGACATTGGCCTCAACCTTGAACTCCCTGAGAAGCCTGTCTACAATAATCTCGAGATGAAGCTCTCCCATACCGGATATAATGGTCTGGCCGGTCTCTTCATCGGTCTTTACCCTGAATGATGGATCTTCGCTGGCAAGCTTGTTAAGAGATATCCCCAGCTTCTCCTGGTCTGCCTTGGTCTTCGGTTCAATTGCAATCGATATAACTGGTTCAGGGAAGACCATGACCTCAAGGATAATAGGCTTGCCCTCATCGCATAGGGTATCGCCGGTAAATGTATCCTTTAAGCCGACAACCGCTCCTATATCCCCGGCATAAAGCTCTTTGATATCCTCTCTCTTATTGGCATGCATCTTGAGAAGCCTGCCGATACGCTCCTTCTTATCCTTTGTAGAGTTGTATACATAGGAACCTGCGTTAAGGCATCCTGAATATACCCTTACGAATGCAAGCTGTCCCACAAACGGGTCTGTCATTATCTTAAAGGCCAGGGCAGACAGAGGATCGGCATCATCAGCCTTTCTAACATCTTCAGCGCCACTCTTTGGGTTAATGCCAGCAACCTCTTTTATGTCAAGAGGCGACGGAAGGAAATCTATCACAGCATCAAGGAGTGGCTGAACTCCCTTGTTTTTAAATGAAGATCCACACAGAACAGGGATCACCTTGATATCAATAGTAGCCTTCCTGAGCGCCCTCTTTATCTCCTCTTCGGTTATCTCCTTGCCTTCCAGGTACTTCTCCGTCATTGCGTCATCGTAATCCGTTATGGCAGAAATGAGCCTCTCTCTATACGCCTCGGCCTCAGCCAGCATGTCAGCAGGGATAGCTCCAAGGACATAATCAGCGCCCATGGTCTCGTCCTTATAGGTTATGCTCTTCATCCTTATAAGATCTATGACCCCCTTGAATGTATCCTCTATCCCGATCGGAAGCTGAATAGGAATAGGATTAGCGGCAAGCCTGTCTATCATCATCTGCACGCCACGCTTGAAATCAGCGCCGATCCTGTCCATCTTGTTTATGAACGCAATCCTCGGGACCTTGTATTTATCTGCCTGTCTCCATACGGTTTCTGACTGCGGCTCAACGCCGCCAACAGAACAAAATACAGCCACAGCGCCGTCAAGTACCCTGAGCGACCTTTCTACTTCTATGGTGAAATCCACATGCCCGGGGGTATCAATAATATTTACCCTGTGGTCTTTCCATGTGCAGGTGGTAGCAGCTGAGGTAATAGTGATTCCCCGCTCCTTTTCCTGTTCCATCCAGTCCATGGTTGCAGTTCCATCATGGACCTCACCTATCTTATAGGTCACACCGGTATAAAAGAGAATCCTCTCGGTTGTTGTGGTCTTTCCGGCATCGATGTGAGCCATGATACCTATATTTCTGCATTTATCTAATGATATCGTCCTTGCCATCTTGTCGCTTCGCTCCATCGTAAAATGCAAAGTGCAAATTTAAAATTGAAAATTTAATGGTATTTTTATTTTGCAATTTGCAATTTTCATTTTGCAATTATTTGTAAATTTACCATCTATAATGAGCAAAGGCTTTATTTGCCTCTGCCATCTTATGTGTGTCCTCTCTCTTCTTCACTGCCGAGCCTTTGTTGTTATATGCGTCAAGGAGTTCGCCGGCCAGCTTCTCCGTCATGGTCTTCTCTCCCCTCTTTTTGGCATAATCCACCAGCCACCTCATTCCGAGAGAAACCCTCCTGCCTGCCATAACCTCCACTGGCACCTGATACGTGGCTCCGCCTACCCTTCTGGATTTAACCTCAAGGACAGGCTTCACGTTGTCGAGAGCCTTCTTAAAAACCTTTACAGGTTCATCCTTCGTCTTTTCCTGTATTATGTCAAAAGAGGCGTAAAGTATTCCGGCAGCAGTACTCTTTTTACCGTTCCTCATAATACAGCTAACAAACTTAGCTACAACCTTGTCATTATATTTGGGGTCTGGAAGGACTTCCCTTTTTATTACTTCTCTTCTTCTCGGCATAACTACCTCTTTTAAATTGCAAATTGCAAACTGCAAATTGCAAATGTGAAATTTTTATTTTTAGTTTTGCATTTTAAATTTTGCATTTTGCAATTTACTTAGGTCTCTTGGCCCCGTATTTGGAACGGCTCTGCTTTCTGTTCTGAACTCCCACAGAATCAAGTATTCCCCTTACTATATGATACCTGACACCAGGAAGATCTTTCACTCTGCCACCCCTTATCAGCACCATGGAATGCTCCTGCAGATTATGCCCCACCCCGGGGATATAGGAAGTGACCTCCATCCCATTTGTGAGTCGCACCCTGGCTACCTTCCTGAGAGCAGAGTTCGGCTTCTTAGGGGTCGTGGTATACACCCTGACACAGACCCCTCTCTTCTGAGGGCAGTTTTTAAGGGCAGGCGCAGTGGTCTTTACGACCATCTTCTCCCTTCCGTTCGCAACTAACTGATTAATCGTCGGCATACACTACTCCATCCCTTTCCATTATCAAGGCCTGTCCGCGCCCTCTTGTTGGCGCAGTTCACGTAAAGAACGGAAGTTTATCAACTCTCCAATCCTTTGTCAAGCCTTTTTTGACAGCGCTGAATTTTTATTTCTCGACATGCGGCTCTACATTTTTATATACCGAAAGACCTGTCCCTGCAGGGATAAGCCTTCCCACAATGACGTTCTCCTTAAGGCCATATAGATTGTCAACCTTTCCGGCAAGGGCGGCCTCCGTCAGGACTCTCGTGGTCTCCTGGAACGATGCTGCTGAAACGAAGCGGTCCGTGCTCAGGGAAGCCTTTGTAATCCCCAGCAGGAGGGACTCACCTATCGCAGGCTTCTTGTCTTCAGCCAGCATTCTTGAGTTTATCTCCTCGACGATTGCCTTTTCCACCTGCTCGCCTGCAAGGAACTCCGTGTCTCCCACATCCTTTATCTTCACCCTTTTCAGCATCTGGCGGACCATTACCTCTATGTGCTTGTCGTTTATCTTGACGCCCTGAAGCCTGTAAACCTCCTGGATCTCATCAACAAGATACTTGGCCAGTTCCTTATCACCCAGTATCCTTAACACGTCATGAGGATTGGAGGAACCGTCCATCAGGGCCTCGCCGGCTTTTATGTGATCGCCCTCATGAACACTTATGTGCTTCCCCTTAGGGACTAGATACTCAGCAGGCTCTCCTACTTCCGGCGTTACTATAACCCTTCTCTTGCCTTTCACATCCTTTCCAAATGATACTATGCCGTCTATCTCGCTTATAATAGCGCATTCTTTTGGCTTTCTGGCTTCAAAGAGTTCCGCTACCCTCGGCAAACCGCCTGTTATGTCCTTTGTCTTTGTAGTTTCCCTCGGGATCTTGGCTATTACGTCACCCGCAAACATCTCCTGATCGTCTGAAACGTTGATGGTAGCCCCAACAGGGATCAGATAGCGAGCCAGGGCTGATGTCCCCGGTATCTTAGCTGTCCTGCCGGCTTCGTCCTTCATTGAGATCCTCGGCCTTAACTAAGTATCCTTCGACTCGATAACAACCCTTCTGGAAAGACCTGTAACCTCGTCGAACTGCTCCTGCATGGTCACGTTCTCTACCAGGTCGCCGTACTTTACTCTACCGCTCACCTCCGTGAGTATGGGAAGTGTATAGGGATCCCACTCGGCAAGAATGGCCCCTGACTTTACCTTGTTTCCTTCCTCAATCTTGAGCTTTGCCCCGTATATAAGGGAATACCTTTCCCTCTCCCTTCCACTTTCGTCAAGGATAGCAAGCTCTCCATTACGGTTCATGACCACAAGCTGTCCTTCCCTGCTCCGCACTGTGTTCATGTTTATAAACTTCACGCCTCCATCGTTTCTTGCTTCAAGGGTCGTCTGTTCAGCCCTGCGGGAGGCTGCGCCTCCGATATGGAAGGTCCTCATGGTAAGCTGTTGCCTCAACTATCACATCATCGGTGAAGGGATCTATGACATCCTCAAGTGTGACCCTTCCGAGGATCCTGTCCCCGAGCCTTTCTATAATCTCCCCTCCTTCTACGAGGGAGTTGATCCATATACCGTCAAGGGTTGAACAGTCCGGCTCCGTAATTATGGCATCCTGCGCCACATCCACCAGTCTGCGGGTAAGATACCCTGAATTGGCCGTTTTCAACGCCGTGTCGGCCAGACCTTTCCTTGCGCCGTGCGTAGATATGAAGTACTGAAGGACCGTTAACCCCTCCCTGAAATTTGCGGTAATCGGGGTTTCTATGATTTCACCTGACGGCTTGGCCATCAGTCCTCTCATCCCGGCCAGCTGTCTTATCTGCTGAGCAGAGCCTCTGGCGCCGGAATCGGCCATCATAAAGATGGAATTCCTGCTTGGGACCTTCTTCTTTACTCCATCCGGACCGGCAACCGCCTCGGTTCCCAGTTCCCGCATCATTTCGGCGGCAATCTCCTCGGTAACCTGCGCCCATATATCAACCACCTTGTTGTACCTCTCTCCGTCCGTAATAAGGCCTTCGGTATACTGGTTCTGAATCTCCTGAACCTCCTTATTAGCCCCGTCTATCAGCTGCCCCTTCTTGGCCGGGGTCTTCATATCCTTTATAGAGATAGACATACCTGCCCTGGTAGAATACTCAAAACCGAGGTCCTTCAGGCGGTCGGCCAGCAGAACCGTTTTTTTGCTCCCTGCAAGGCGATAGCTCAGATCAACTAGATTTGCCAGCTCCTTTTTATTCATTACCCTGTTTATGGTTTCAAAAGATATCTCCTCAGGGATTATTTCGCTCAGGACAACCCGTCCAACTGTCGTATCTACTATACGACTCTTCTCTGCGGCGCTTGATTTTGGCATCCTGGCCTTTATGCAGGCCTGCAGGTCTATCTCGCCGGCATCATGGGCCATCCTGACCTCTTCAAAACTTGCAAACACCTTTCCTTCGCCTCTGGCAAAGGCTTTCTCCCTTGTCATATAATAGATGCCGAGGACTATGTCCTGACTTGGCACTATAATGGGTTTACCGCTTGCAGAGCTGAGGATGTTGTTGGTCGACATCATCAGGGTCCTGGCCTCGATCTGGGCCTCTATGGAAAGAGGGATGTGCACAGCCATCTGATCGCCGTCAAAATCGGCATTAAAGGCGGTACA
>JACQYJ010000133.1 GCA_016208525.1 Deltaproteobacteria bacterium
AGGCGCTGAATCCGACTTTATCCTGGAGCTTCCGCCGGTCAGGCTTCCCCAGTTGAGCAATATTGGGATAAAGACCATGGCAAGGATAGAGTGGTATCTCAGGGAGGCCGTTCCACTGTTTATTCTCGGAACCCTTATCCTTTTTATCTCGGACAAACTCGGCCTTCTTGCCATATCGGAAAAGTTAGCAGCTCCACTGGTGGTAGGGTTCTTAGGACTTCCGATAAAGGCCACAGAAGCATTCATTATAGGTTTTTTGAGAAGGGATTACGGCGCAGCAGGCCTTTTGGCGCTTGCAAGGGCCGGACAACTGGACCCCATCCAGATAGTAGTCAGCATGGTGACAATAACCCTGTTTGTCCCTTGTATTGCCAACTTCTTTATGATAATAAAGGAGCAGGGGATCAAAGTAGCCTTGTACATGACAGGGTTCATATTCCCATTTTCATTTCTCGTTGGGGGGATTTTGAATATAATCTTGAGGTATTATCAGGTTTCTCTTTAATTAGCCGCTCATGGAATAACTCCCCCCATCCCCCTCTTAATTTAAGAGGGGGAGCGAGGGGGCGTTAAGGTTTTCTTTGCGCCTTTGCGGTAAAAATGAGGTCTTTATATGGAAGAAAAAAAAGGTTATAAGTGCCCGCTCTGCTCATACTCCTTCAAGGTCGGAGAGGCAAAGTGCGGGGCATGTCCTATATCCAAGGGGTGCAAGATAATCTGCTGCCCTCACTGCGGTTATCAGTGGGTAGAGGAATCGAAGGCTGTAAATCTGATCAAAAAGTTGTTGGGGAAGAAATAACGCAGGGGACTGTCCCGGGATTAGTGAGGAAGAAATGCGAGTTCGAACACATTCTCTCCCCGGAAGTGACCGAGAGTGTATGCACATTCCTTGGACACCCGCCGACATGCCCCCACGGAAAACCCATCCCAAGGGGGAAATGCTGCGAGAAATTTCACAAGGAGATGAAGCCTCTTGTAACGCCGCTTAACGAACTCCAGCCTGGAGAAGAAGGAAGGATCGTATTCATTGCGCCCAAAAACCACACCCGGCTCGACCGTCTCAGCACGATGGGAATAATCCCTGGAAGCATAGTCAGGCTTCATCAGAAGAGACCTTCATTCGTCCTTGAAATTGGAGAGACCACCCTGGCGTTGGACGGGGAGATAGTGAAGGAGATATATGTTAAAAGAGTTTAAAAACAGTGATCAGTGGTCAGTGGTCAGTGGTAAGCAATACAAAATAACGGCTTTAAGTCAAATTGCAAATTGTAAATTGCAAATTGTAAAACTGATTATATTAAATTTTGCATTTTGCATTTTGCATTTTGCATTTTGCAATGATGTTTACGCTGCCCGTCCCCTTGTTACAGAAGACGCAGTGGTTGCGGGAAAGGGGGTTACCCAGTTTGAGTTGGGTATCGATTATACAAAGGCAGGGAACAGCGGAGAAGGGGCAACTCTGCTTCTTTCACCCATAAACGGCGTAACGGAGGATACGGAATTTTCCCTTAAGGTCCCATATATAGTTGCAAAACCTTACGACCCGTTAAAAGTGGACGGCTGGGGCGATACCTCTTTTATAATGAAACATCTCCTTGTTGCAGAAGGCGAAAAGACAGCGGCATTTCTGATAAGGATGGCCCTCAAGCTTCCTACAGGGGACAAGGGCAAGGGGCTTGGAACCGGTGATACTAATGTTGGTTTTCATGGGGCGCTCACCAGGAATTTCAATCCGGCAACTATCCATCTGAACATCGGATATACTTTCGTTGGCAATCAGAATGAAGGGCGTTATAACAATGAGGTAAATTACGGGATTGCCGGAGAGTATGGCATAGGGAAAAAAATCAGGGTAGTTGGTGAGGTATACGGCCTCTACCATCCCGATTATAAGGCGGCAGAGATTGAAAGACGGATTCTTCTTGGGTTAACATACAGGATTGATGACACCTTTACAATTGACCTTGCCGCAAAGAGGGGACTGGAGGAAACAGGTGACGAATACGGATTTATCGGAGGCTTAACGATAACATTTTAGTGGCCACTGGCCGGTGATCAGAGACCACTCTTATAAATGCAGACCCTGTTTCTTCCCTCTCTCTTTGCCTGATAAAGGGCTTCATCAGCCCTTCCAATTAGTTCGGAGCTGGTTTTACCATCGTGATGGAACATAGCCACTCCCATACTTATTGTCACCCTTCCACCTGGCTGAGTCTCTCCATTGGGGAAGTTAAAACCTTCCACAGCAGCCCTTATTCTCTCTGCCGTTGCAGCAGCCTTCTCCCTGTCGGTCTGAGGCAGGACAATGCTGAACTCCTCCCCACCATACCTGGCAACGATATCAATATCCCTGGTGCTTACTTTTAATATGCGGGCCAGCTCTTTCAACACCTCATTCCCCATGAGATGACCGTGGGTATCGTTGTAGTGCTTAAAATAGTCAACATCTATCATAACAACTGAAAGATATTGCCTGTACCTCGTGGTTCTTTTCAACTCATCATTCAGACTCTTAACAAGGTAACGGTGGTTATGAAGCTTCGTGAGTTCATCCGTTACGGACATAAGCGCGGTCTTTTCAAGGAGCATGATGTTCTCAATGGCAAATGTGGCCTGGGTAGCAAGAAGAGAAACTATTGACACCTGTCCCTTGGTAAACTCCCTCGGTTTAAAATCATTTACATAAAGGATGCCTATTATCTTCCTTCCGGCCTTCAAAGGAACGGCCATGAAAGACTTGACTTCTTCTTCTATCAGGAGTGGATTGACTATAAACTGTTCTTTAGCTATATCAGGAGCTATGACAGGGGTCTTGCTGTCAAGGATGAGGCTGGTCAAGCCACCAGGCTTCCACTTCCAACTTTTTACACTGGCGAATTTAGACGAAAAGCCTTTAGAACAGGCCATGACCATCTCGCCGCTCTCTTCATCAAACAAGACCAGGCTGCCTGCTGCTGTATTGCTTAAATTGATCGCACTCTCGACAATGGTAGTCAGCACCTCTTCACTCCGCTCAGCGGAGGAAAGCATAAGACCTATCTTATACAGCGTCTGCTGTTCCAGAAGTCTCTCCCTGACCTCCTGCTCCTTCTTGCTTTTTTCCTCCACAAGATGATAAAGGAATTTTGCCCCCTCTCCCTCCATTACCTCAACTTCGTTACCTATGAGCTCCCGAATACGTTGTGTAACTTCTTTTGAACCGGTAACATTCACTATCAGATCAAGCTCCTTGCCGGTGATCAACTCTTCAAAGTTTGCAGTCACCGGGATATCCATGCTTCTGGCCAGTATCACGCCGTCTGCTTCTACGTTCCTCTCAGCAACACCAACTATCTGCACATCTTTATACTCATTAAGGACGGAAAGGAGCGCAGCGCCTCCCTTTCCTCCCCCTATCAGGACTAGCCTCATTTATTACCCCCTGGGAATAGTCTACTGGCTGTAGAAGAATATCCTACAGAAATGACTTTGTCAAATAAAATCTTACCGTGAAAATACTTACCCCACCCTCACCTTAATCCTCTCCCAGAGGGAGAGGAAACTTTTTGTTCCCTCCCCTTCAAGGGGAGGGTCAGGGTGGGGATGGGTTTTCATAAATCGGGGGCGACAAATCATGTCATGTCGGTTTAGGTTACATCTTGATTAGATTTTATTAATAATTTCCATATATTGCAAAGCATTGGTCATGTGTTAAACTCGTGGCACTTAAAATTCGGCATTAAAAAGAGCTTGACATTCCGATTACCTGCAAATAACATGATATATATGATGCAAAGTTCGTTCAAGGCGGCTAATATATTTTTTCTTATGGCAATGTTTCTGATTTTTACAGGCCAATCGTCATTTGTGACTGCGGCACATCTTGAAGCTGAAGGCATAAAGTCAGATTGCCATCACTCAGAGCAAAACGGACACAAATCAACCCCTAGCAAATCAACCCCTTGCACGACCGGTATTTGCCCCATGTTTTCCAGCCTTTCATTAGATATGTATAAACCGTTGACCATGCAAGTTGCAGCCTATGAGACCTTAGCTTATCCGGCTTTTCTTATTCAGCCCGTTCCAAAAGCAGTTGCAAAATCAGTCTTTCACCCGCCATCAATTTCCTAAAATCTCACAAGTGACAGCGGTTTAATTCAACCAAAAATTGACAACTTCGTAAAAACCTTTTTTGCTCGCAAAGGCGCAAAGGGCGCAGAGGAAAAGCCTTTAATTTAAATATGTTAGCTTGGCGATCTTGGCGAGCTTTGCGAGAAATTAGACTTTTTTACGATTTTATCAAAATGAAGACCGTGCATACCTCTATCTTGCGGGTAGCATTTTACCGTGTAAATTTTACTTAATACCTAAATCCTGCAATCGAACCACAGAGCACACGGAGGAAACCCTTTAATACCAAAAGAAAACCTTGTTTTAAATCTTTTCTCTGTGCCCTCTGTGGTTTGCAGTTTTCAGGTTTAACCTAAAATGTGCGTGAGAACAAAGACCATGAGAAATAAACTCTTTATAATAAAGATACTATTCATTTTTAGTATCGGCAATGCTACGGCAAAGGCAGAAACCCTTTCCCTGAAAGATCTGGTCAATGAAGCCATTAAAAACAACCCGGAGATTACGGCCGCAAAGGGGAACTGGAATGCGGCAAAGTCCGCCATTCCCCGGGCCAGGTCCCTTGAAGACCCTTTGCTGTCCGTGATGTTCGACAAGATACCTGATTCTTCCATAAACCCTGGCGCATCAATGGAAAGAGTGTATTCCATAACCCAGGAATTCCCCTATCCGGGAAAGCTTAAATTAATGGGGACAATGGCAGAGAAAGAAGCCGGGATGTTGCTTGAAGAATACAGGAGAACGGAAAGAGAGATAATCCGTGAAGTTAAAATGGCCTACTATGACTGGTTCGTTATCCACAAGTCGATAGAGGTAAACCTTGAGACAAAGGAGATACTCCACCACCTTTCAAAGATTGCGGAGGCCAGGTATGCAACCGGGCTGGTATCCCAGTGGGATGTCCTCAAGGCCCAGATAGAGCTTTCCCAGCTTGCCAACGAGATAATCATATTGAACCAGGAAAAGGAATCAGTCAGGGCCAGGATAAACAGGCTGCTCAACATCCCTGTTGAAAGTCCTCTCGGAGAGCCGGCGTCTATAAATGACCAGAGGAACGCACCCCCTATAGAACTGATGGGAGAGCTGGCCTTGCAGGAAAGACCCGAACTTAAAGGAATGGAGAGGTTTATCGAAAAAGAAGAAACCGGCCTGAATCTGGCTAAGAAAGGATATTATCCTGATTTCATGGTAAGGCTCGCCCAGAGGGAAGAGGATGGTAGCGCTGCCGGGTGGATTGCCGAGTTTGGGGTAAGGATCCCCCTGTGGTTCAGGACCAAGCAGGATTACGCGGTCAGGGAATCCGTATCGAGGCTGGAATCGGCTAAAAACGAGTATCAGGGGATGAGGAACATGGTCTCCTTTGAGATAAAGGATGCCCTGGTGAAGATAAGGTCGGCAAAAAGCCTGGTAGACCTTCACAAAAGCACCCATATCCCCCAGGCGGAGCAGGCCCTTAATGGCGCAAGAATAGCTTACGAGACCGGAAGAGTTGACTTCTTTGCCCTTATGGAGAGCTGGAAGACTGTCAAGACTTACAAGCTTGATTATTATAAGGCGCTGGCATCCTTTGAGCAAGGATGGGCCGATCTGGAAAGGGCTGTAGGGAGAGAACTGCCGTAAAACGTGAAACGTAGGGGCGGGTTTGAAACCCGCCCCTACAGAATGAGGATAAAAATGAAAAGACTTTTTACATTCATCGTCATCATTGCCTTGCTGGCCATAGGAGCCATTGGCGGGGTATTCTGGGAGAAATCCTCAAAAAAGGTAGCTCCGACAATACCTGTTAAAGAGGCCAGGAAAGAACGAAATATCCAATACTACAAATGCCCCATGGGTCAGCCTGACTACTCCCAGCACCCGGGCAAGGCCCAATGCGGCATGGATTATATCCCGGTCTATGAGGACGAAGCGGAAACTGTAACGCGGCAGGGCGAGATATATATAACTCCTGAAAAGATTCAGAGGATAGGGGTCAGGTCCGAAGAGGTAAAGGAGACGACTCTGAAGAAGGTCATCAGGACTGTGGCTACTGTTGATTATGATGAGAGACGTCTCTTCACTATAAACACAAAGATAGAGGGATGGATAGAGAACCTTCTCGTCAATGCAACAGGACGTCAGGTCAAGAAGGGTGAACCTTTAATGGATATATATTCCCCGGAGTTAGTGTCGACACAGGAGGAATACCTCCTTGCCCTGGAGACAAAGAAAAGGCTCGGCCCCGGAGCGCTTCATGAGGCCGTTGAAGGGGCGGATAGCATACTCGACGCCACAAGGAGGAGGCTTGGTAACTGGGATATAAGCGACGCACAGATAGAGGCCCTTGAAAAAAGCCGGAAGCCGACCAAGACCCTGACGCTGCATTCTCCGGTGGAAGGGATTGTCATTGAAAAGATGGCCCTGCAAGGGCTGAAGTTTATGCCGGGGGAGAAGCTCTTTACCATTGCCGACCTTTCCCATATCTGGCTTTTCGTGGATGTCTACGAATATGAGCTTTCTCTCGTAAAGCCGGGACAGAGGGCGAAGGTGACAGTCAACGCCTATCCAGGCGAGGTATTTAACGCGGTGATTTCCTATATTTATCCCTACATGAACTCAGAGACCAGGACCGCAAAGGTAAGACTCGAAATGAACAACCCCGGCCTCCGGTTGAAGCCTGGAATGTACGCGAACGTCGAGCTTGAGAGCATTGTATCGCCAAAGGCTGTTGCCGTTCCCGAAGATGCTGTCCTTGACACAGGCGAAAGACAGGCCGTTATCCTGGACCTGGGCGCTGGAAGGTTCAAGGTATTGGATGTGAAGGTAGGCCTCAAGGGCGAAGGTTACTACCATATCCTTTCAGGCCTGGCCCCCGGATGGAAAGTAGTTACGTCAGCCAACTTCCTGATAGACTCTGAATCCTCCTTCAGGTCCACAGCCCAGACTATGCCTGGCATGAAGCATGGGGAGAAAGAAGAAAATGTAGGGGCGGGTTTGAAACCCGCCCCTACGACACCCCCGGAACATAAAGGACATTAAATGATCTCAAAACTAATAGAATGGTGCGCAAATAACAGGTTCATCGTCTTCCTCCTGGTAGCAATCCTTCTCATGGGCGGCATCCTGTCCATGAAACAGATACCGCTGGACGCAATCCCGGACCTCTCCGACGTCCAGGTCATAGTCTATACAAAGTGGGAAGGGCGCTCCCCTGACCTGATGGAAGACCAGGTCACCTACCCCATCATTACGGCCCTCATCTCCGCCCCGAAGGTAAAGACCGTCCGAGGTTTTTCTGACCTGGGGTTCTCCTATGTCTACGTCATATTTGAGGAGGGGACTGACCTGTACTGGGCCAGGTCAAGGGTACTTGAATATATGCAGCAGATCGGCGGGAAACTGCCTCAAGGGGTGAGTCCAACGCTGGGTCCCGATGCTACAGGGGTTGGTTGGGTATACCAGTACGCCGTGGTGGATAAATCAGGGAAGCATGACCTGGCTCAATTACGGACCCTTCAGGACTGGTTCCTGCGCTACCAGCTCGCCTCCGTTGAAGGCGTGGCAGAGGTGGCCTCCATAGGCGGATTTGTAAAACAGTACCAGGTAAATGTTGACCCCAACAAGCTGGCCGCCTACCGCATATCCATCAGAGACGCCATGGAGCGGATCAGGATGAGCAACAACGATGTGGAGGGCCGGCTCCTCGAATTTGCGGGCCGGGAGTACATGGTCCGGGGCCGGGGGTACATAAAGTCCATAAAGGATATAGAGGATATATCGCTCGGAAGCTTTAACGGAGTCCCCATTTCCATTAAAGATGTGGCGAAGGTAAATATAGGCCCTGAGATGAGGCGCGGGATTGTGGAGCTTAATGGAGAAGGGGAGGTAGTTGGCGGGATAGTCGTCATGCGCCAGGGGGAGAATGCCCTTAATGTGATAAACAGGATCAAGGAAAAGCTGAAAGAGATAGAGCCTTCCCTTCCTGAGGGGGTTGCGGTTGCGGCCGTATACGACCGCTCCCAGCTTATCCAGGCATCGATAACTAACCTGAAGGACACCCTTATTGAGGAGGTGATAACCCTCTTTCTCATAGTCATCGTCTTTCTACTCCACGGCAGGTCATCCATTATACCTATCATCACCATCCCGATAGTCATGATAGGCTCCTTCCTGCCCCTTTACTACCTCAAGATCAGCTCCAACATCATGTCGCTGGGCGGGATAGCCCTGGCCATCGGAGAGTTGGGAGACGCAGCCATTGTCATGGTGGAGAACTCCTATAGGCGATTGACAGAGGGGACTGTCCCTGATTTACGGGTGGAACGCAGTGGAGCCGTAGAATCGGGACTGTCCCCGGAAAAAGTCAAGGAGACATGTATCAAGGCCGCCAAAGAGGTAGGGCCAGCCATATTCTCATCCCTCTGGATCATAGTAGTCTCCTTCATCCCGATATTCCTTTTAGAGGCCCAGGAGGGGAGGCTCTTCAAGCCGCTGGCCTATACAAAGACCATCATCATGGTGGTCTCGGCTGTCCTGTCCGTCACGCTGGTCCCGGCCCTTCTGGTAACCTTCATGAACGGGAAGAAGTTAAAGAGGGACGAGGAAAACCCCATCTCCCGCTTCTTCGCATTCTTCTATATGCCAACAATTAAATGGGTGTTGAAATACAGGAAGACCACCCTGGCTATATCCATAATAGCCATTCTCCCGACAGTCCCGCTGTTTTATTCCATCGGGAGTGAGTTTATGCCCCCCCTTTACGAGGGGACCATCCTGTATATGCCTGTAACTGCGCCCGGATTATCGGTAACAGAGGCCGGGAAGCTCCTCCAGGCCCAGGACAGGCTTATAAAGAGCGCACCGGAGGTCGAGCACGTATTTGGCAAGGCGGGGAGGGCCGAAACATCCACAGACCCGGCGCCGTTCAGCATGATGGAGACGGTAGTCCATCTCAAGCCGAAGGAACAGTGGCGGGAGGGTATGACATATGAAAAGCTCCTTCAGGAGCTTGATCAGAAGGTCCAGTGATAAAGGTATCGGGGACAGATCTGAAGGCCATTCAGGATCTCGGTGAAAACATTGAGATGGTATTAAAAGATGTAAAAGGGACCAGGAGCGTATATGCGGAAAGGGTCTCAGGCGGATACTTTGTTGACATAAAGCTAAAGAGAGAAGAGGCGGCCAGATACGGCCTTACTGTCGGAGATATACAGGATGTGATCCAGACCGCCATTGGCGGCATGGCTGTTACAACCACAGTAGAAGGAAGGGAGCGCTACCCTGTAAATATCCGCTATCAGAGGGAATTAAGGAACGATGTGGACAGACTCAGGAGAATTCTCGTTCCGACTATGAGCGGGATGCAGCAGATACCCCTGGCCCAGGTGGCCGACATATCCCTCACTTCAGGCCCTGCCATGATAAGGGACGAGGACGGACTGTTATCCGGCTATGTATACATAGACGTCACAGGGAGGGACATTGGCGGATATGTGGATGACGCCAGGAAGGCGGTCATGGAGAAGGTGAAAGTCCCTCCGGGATACGCCCTGTCGTGGAGCGGCCAGTACGAATTCCAGGTCAGGGCAAAGGAGAGGATGAAGATAGTCCTCCCGGTGGTCTTCCTGACCATATTCATCGTCCTCTACATGACCTTCGGTTCCTTTGCCGAGGCGCTGATAGTGATCGTGGCAACAGCCTACGCCATGTCGGGGGGCCTCGTCCTCCAATACTGGCTTGGGTACAACTTCAGCGTTGCCGTCTGGGTTGGATACATAACCGTTTACGGCGTGGCAGTGATGACGGGGGTGATGATGATGGTCTTCCTGAATGACGCGCTGAAGGAGAAGATGAAGGATGGGAGGCAGCCGACCATGCAGGACATATACGACGCCACCATAGAGGGCTCAGTAATGAGGCTGAGGCCAAAGTTGATGACCGTGGCCACGACCATGATTGGCCTTATCCCCATCATGTGGTCTTCAGGTGTCGGGGCAGACGTGATGAAGCCTATTGCAGCCCCCATCATAGGCGGGATGGTAACGTCCACCATCCAGGTATTGATAATAACGCCTGTGATATTCATCATGATGAAGGAAAGAGCGCTGAGGAAGGGCAAGCTTAAATAATAGAGGGACCGTCCCTATTTGCTGATATTCTAATAGCTTTCTTAAAAAAATGTGTTGAACGGAGGGAACATGTCAGAACTGATCATCAAGCCTGTAAGATACGGGATAATAATTGGCCTTCTTGGTCTTCTCCTTGGCATAAGCTGGGCATTCTGGCTTGTGCTGGA
>JACQYJ010000018.1:0-2120 GCA_016208525.1 Deltaproteobacteria bacterium
GTCCAGGAGATGGATATAGATGCTACAATGGATCTAAATAACGTCACTGAAGGTCTCGTAAAAGAGCTTGATAACCTGGCTCCATTTGGCGAGGCCAACCCGGAGCCCCTGCTTTGTTCTACCGGTCTGGAGATATCAGATTGCAGGGTTGTAGGAAACAATCATCTAAAGATGAAGGTTAAGCAGTGCGGCGCTGTTATGGATGCCATAGGGTTTGGAATGGGGAACCTCAATGTATCCCCGGGTATCAATCTCGATACTGCCTTCATCCCTCAGATAAATCTGTGGAATGGGGGGAAGAGCATTCAGCTGAAGCTTAAGGATGTAAGGATATGGGAATAAACCGCTTGCTTAGAGAAGCAAAATAGATTAAATTGATTCATTCGTAAAAACTAAAATTTAACCGCAGAGACGCTGAGACGCTGAGTTAAACACATTGAAATTATTGATTTTTTTCTCTGTGCCTCTGCGCCTCCGCGGTGAGAATAAGAGTTTTTACGATTTTATCAAAATTCATCCGGTTAATAACTTAAGGAGTGCGTGGATGGCATTGCAGACTGAGGAGATCAAGAAGATATACGGCGGGTACTCAGGGGCCTATGACTTTATATTCAAGGGTTTTTTCTATCCAAGGATAAAGCACGCAATTGAGACGATGCATATACGCCCAGGCGAAAGGATACTGGATGTAGGCGTCGGAACCGGTCTGTCTTTACCTCTTTTCCCGGACTACTGCAATGTAACAGGGATTGACCTTTCTGCCGCTATGCTGAAGGAGGCAAGGAAGAAGCTTGACAAGCACGGCATAAAGAATGTGACCCTCCTGGAGATGGACGCCTCAAACCTGGCCTTCGCGGATGACTCCTTTGATCATGTCATCTCCACCCACGTGATCAGTGTGGTGCCAGATCCGGTAAAGGTCATAGCAGAGATGAAGAGGGTCTGCAAGAAGAAAGGGAACATCGTTCTTGTAAACCACTTCCAGAGCTCAAACAAGTATATGGCCAAGTTTGATGAACTAATAAGCCCGGTTACGAAGAAGATAGGTTGGAGGACGGACCTCTCCCTTGAGAGACTGATACGAGAAACCGACCTGGATGTCAGGGAGCAGTACAAGCTGAATAAGATTGACCTCTGGAAGGTAGTCTGGGCTGTAAACAACAAGGGGAACGGGGTTAAGGTATAGCTTTTTATCGCTAGCGAAAAGCTGTACCCGACCATTGGATTTGTCTTAGCGCCTCAGCGTCTCAGTGATTACAATCCTCAGATATGTTATCTGAAGGGTCTTGAAGAATCCATCAGAAAATATGATGCCGACTGGAGGCATTGCACGGATTCACCCAGAGGTCATCTCCACCATTATCTTCATTAGTTTTTTTGCATCCACCCTTTCTATCGGCCTTCCTGTGATGCTGCTCTTTGAGCGTTTATGAATATCCTCAGGAGGGTAGACAGAGCACTCTATGACGGTCCCTTCATCCTCTATGTATATATGGGGGTATTCAAAGAACTCCCCGCCTCTTCTGATAGTCACCACATCCTGCTCAAAAGGAACATTCTTTTCTTTCAGGTATTCCTCCACCTCCTCCATGGATTCCGCGAAGATATGTATGTCTATGTCGCTCCTCTCCGTCACAGCCCCGCTGAGGACTGATCCCACCTGATAAGGGGAGAACGGTTCAAGAATCTCCATGTATCTTAAAGCCAGGATACGTAGACGCATGAGCCTTTCTGGAAGCGCCTTCTCCTCATAAATCCCTATAAGCCTCTGCAGTTCCTCGTGGATTTCAGCATTTGAGGGAAGATGGGAACCGAGAGACAGGACCTTCTCGGGGCCGAAATGCTTAGCTGCCTTCCTCTTTGCATCACGATATTCATTGATCCCCTCCTCATACATGATGCGGGCCGCCTCCTGGGCTATCATCCTCCTGATCTTGTCCTCTCTCTTCATAAAGCAATTATAGCGCAAAATTCTTTCGGAGCATTATTAAAAGGCAACCAAAAGCAACGTCAAATCACAGAACGAAAAGGAGCTTTTTCTCTGTTGTAACATGCCCATAATGCGGATAAACTACGCATTATGGAAGAAGGATCTGTCAGACTTTTCAAGCGCGGGATTT
>JACQYJ010000018.1:2146-2932 GCA_016208525.1 Deltaproteobacteria bacterium
GGATTTCATTGCTGAAGAGAGGGTATCCGGAAGATGCGGCAGAGTGCCTGGAAAAGATCCTTGAGATGGGCTACGACAGCGCCGCCTGCTATTCGTGGCTTGGCGTCGCGATAGCCAGATCCAGATACGGAGATATCATAAAGGCGGAAGAATATTGCAGGAAGGCGATAAAGAAGGTTTACTATCGACCGCAGTATTACAACAACCTGGCCGAGGTTTATCTGATCTGGGGAAAAAAGCAGAAGGCCATTAAAGCCATGGACAACACCCTGAAGCTGGATGACAGCAACAAACCAGCCCACAGGGAGTTGACACATCTGGGGCTCAGAACGAGGCCGGTTATTCCTTTTTTATCGAGGAGAAACCCGATAAACAAATATCTCGGAATCATCCTCACCAGGGTTGGGCTGAGGTGAAAATCTCTCCAACTGTAGCACTTTAACCTGTACCCAGCGGCGTGCCCACCCCCATCCATAGCCTCATAAAGGGCTATAAAGCCCCACAATTGTCAATCTTGTTATTGAAGTACCTCCTTATATATTGATAGACAACCAAAACCAAATTTACCGCGGAGACGCTGAGTAACGCCCCCTCGCTCCCCCTCTTAATTTAAGAGGGGGATGAGGGGAGTTAAGGTTTTCTCCGCGCTTCGCGGTGAAAAAAAGATTTAGGCTTTAAAGAAGATGCACTCGTAAAAAGTCACAAATCACCCTTCGACAAGCTCAGGGCGAACGGTGGTCTGGTTGAAATCATTGACTTTATTCCGTTCGTGGTGAGCTTGTCGAA
>JACQYJ010000136.1:0-957 GCA_016208525.1 Deltaproteobacteria bacterium
GGGTCAGGGTGGGGATGGGTTTTCATGATCGGGGGCGACAAACCATGTCATGTCAGTTTAGGTATCAACGTTACCGCCGGATTTTTCAGGAGCCGTTTACGGAAGCGCATTACGAGGTCTGTTTCGGGGACAGCATGCCGTTTGGCGCCGGGATGCTTAAGCTCCGCTTCGAAATATTCGCGCTTTTAAAGGATAAACTGCTGGAGATGGACAAGCTGTTCTTTAAAGAAGTTTTTGGAACAGATACGGAAAAGACCTTTACAGAGGAGGAAATGGTAAATACGTTCGGGATGCCTTCGACAGAGGCAAGGAGAGAATGGTTTGCCGAAAACTTTTAAATCACGAATATTATCTTGCATATTTTGAAAAAGGATTTATAATTTTGTCAAATCCTATTATAGAGGAGCGGTGCGACCAGAAAGTGGGGCGAGGCGAGATAATAATAGACGAGGTCAAGGTTGACAGGCACATCATCGTAAAACCTTACGAATGCGATGTAAAGAAGCTCAACTGTGCATCTCTCTGCTGCATGCGCGGCTGTATCGTTACATCAAAAGAGATTGAACGTATTAACAAGCGCCTGCCTGAAATAGCCAATTACCTTGGCGCTGAAAGAAGAGGGATCATCGAAAAGAACGGGACTTTCCTTGCCGACTGTAAAAAACAGTGCCCAGGAGGGTGCGAGATTCATCCTGAAGAAAAGAAGGCAGTTACCCAGTTTCTGGAAAAAAATGAAAAACCGAAGTGTATATCCTATATCGAGGACGGCTGCATCTTCCTGTATAACAAAGAGGGGACCAGTCTCTGCGCCATCCACTCATTCGCCTTGGACAACGGGATAGACCTCTCTGAGATTAAACCGCTCGACTGCATCCAGTATCCGATTTACTGCTACGATACCAACAGGGGACAGAAAAAACTGGCGTTACAGAAGAACTCTATCATATCAAATTTCCC
>JACQYJ010000136.1:977-2804 GCA_016208525.1 Deltaproteobacteria bacterium
ACGCATGCCACCAGGAACCTGCTGGGCGAAGAGTTTAGCGAGAAGCTCGCAAGATACGCTGAAAGCGGTCAGATGGAACTGTTTGTCAGACCAGTCAAGCCTTTCCCTTCTCCAGACCCTGCAATACCGCCGCAGCTGCCATCCTGCCTGAATATACAAGACCATCAAAACCCAATGCAGGGAATACCTCGGGGCCCGCTAAGAGTATCTCTCCCCGGACGAACTCAGGCGGCAACACACCCACTCCCATCCTCTGGCTGAGAGTTGTAGTATAAATACCATCCCAGCCCGACTCAGGAGACCTTATGTCCAGCGCCTCCGTATGGATATCAATAAAAGGGCATAACCATTCCACTCCTTCCAGCATTTTTTCAGTTATCTCCCGTAATCTTTCCTTCCTGGAAGATTCCTCCTTAGAGACCTTGCATGTAATGCTCATACTCCTTCTTCCATTAGCAGGATGGCTAATCTGCATAAAGAGGAGGTTGTCGGAGTGGCATTCCTTTTTATAATCCCTGAGCATCACAACGTTTTCAGCCATTCCAGCAGGGATACCGTCCTCTTTTACACCGATATTTATAGTCAGTGGGTAAAATCTCTTTTCAATCCTCTCCGCCTTTCTTAGGTATTTCTTTCCACCTTCAAGGAAAAGGTTGCAGAAAGTCATTGCATCAACGTTTCCTATAACAGCCCTGCCTGAAAAGGCCCCATCCTCAGTCCTTAATAGCCATCTGTTGCCGTTCCTTGATATATCCTTAACACTGGCCTCTATTATGTCGCCGCCGAGGGTCCTGATCTTCTTCATGAGGAGGATTCTAAGGGCATCACTCCCCCCTTCCATACAATAAATCCCTTTTCTGGAAGATTCTAAGATTGACGAAGCTGCAATCAAGGAGACCCCTCCTGGCATGAAGGAAAAGGATGAGAGCTGGGCCCTTATAAAAGATTGAAACCTTTGATCAGGGTCAATCCTTTCAATGGCATCTGTTATAGACTTTTTTCCTCTTATTATCCCGGACGGCAGTAACAGCCTGAATGAAAAGGGATTGAGCGCCATGATCTGGTCTATCTTTCCGCTCAGGTCAGAGGTCTGGCTGTAAAAGGCAGATACCTTGTCAATATTGCGAGGGAAGCGCCTTCTCAACTCCTCATGAAACAACCCCGTTCCTTCATATATGTCTATCCTCTCGTCAGGGAGAACTACCTGATAGGATATCGCAGCATCCCTGAAGACCCCTTTGGAAAGGCCGATCTCATCAATCACCTCGCCAAGCGGGCCGCCATGCAGCCCTGTTATAGGGAAGGGTCTTTCGTTGAATATATATCCATTTTTTTCATAAGAGACAGGTTTAACAGCATCCCCTACTATTGCGACCCTGACTCCCTTTTTTGCAAGGAGTGCGGCGGAAATCAGGCCTGATATCTCTGAACCTGTTATTAGTATGTCGTATGCAGTCTCCAATACCTCTATATCTCCTCGTTAGAAATAATCTCTATCCCCTCTCTTATCAGAAGGGCGGTTAAGACGCCTTTGCCGGATACAAGTATGCCGTTTCTATAAATCCTGTGAACCCCACAGGAAGGGCTATTCTCCTTCATTATGGCCTTTTTTATCTTACTTCTTTTTGCCATCCTTAAAAACTCGTTAGCCCCCTTCAGGAACTGGCCGGTAAGATCCCTGCCTTCAGTATCAACTACCCTGGCTCTGCCGTCAAGGACATCATCCCCGTCACCGCCGATTATCTCACACGGTTGTCTTGGTATTGACAGGCCGCCCATCTGCTCCGGGCAAAACGGGACAAGCTCCGCTTCAGGTGAAAGCCTCAT
>JACQYJ010000136.1:2912-5347 GCA_016208525.1 Deltaproteobacteria bacterium
TAAAAGAGGTAGAGACGCAAAATTTTGCGTCTCTACAAGTGCACAGATAAAAAAGCTGGTAAGCTTGCAAGCCGGCAAGCCAACAAGCAAAATCTGTGTGCTCTGTGGTTCGATTGCAGGATTTAGGTTAAAGATTGATGCACTCGTAAAAAGTCTTTTCTGTGGTTCGACAAGCTCACCACGAACGAAATAAAGTCAATGATTTCAACCAGACCACCGTTCGCCCTGAGCTTGTCGAAGGGTGATTTGTGACTTTTTACGAGTGCATCAAGATTAATTCCGTATCTTCTGAGGTCTTTTAAGTTTTTCCATCATGGTTGCAAGCGCGCCCTGTCAGTTAAGGTTTGTCCGCTGTCTCCGCTTTGACTGATTCATCACTGACCAGAAGTTTGCTGAATTTCACGAGCGGCGTCAGTGCCCAGCGCATTGCCGTGCGCAGGGTTGCATGCTGCCGGATATAATCCGCGATCGGCGGACTGATGTGATAGTAGAGGTCTATGAACTTGCGCCCGGAGAAATTGGTCATGAGGTATTCATCCCTAAAAGCACGCAGGAAACGCACGTCTTCTGCCATGGGCGAGCCATAGGCCGCTGTGGCTATGAAACAACCTCCACCGCCTCCACCGCCGCTGGAAGGCGGCGGCGGAGTGTCAATGGTGAATGTTGAGGGGCCGGAGCTGCCGCCTCCAGGCGAGGGATTAAACACCGTGACCTGTGCCGTCCCGGCTGAGGCAATGTCGGCAGACGTGACAGCAGCATAGAGCTGCGTGGACGATACAAAGGTCGTGGCGCGGTCACTGCCGTTCCATTGCACAGTAGAGGCTCCATTTATGAAGTTTGAGCCGTTCACAGTAAGGGTGAACGCAGGCTCGCCGGCCGTGGCCGATATCGGGCTGATGCTGGTGATGGCGGGCACAAGGTTATTGCAGGTGTATATCCGCACATCGTCCACGACCCAGCCGAGCGGGCCTGCGGCAGAACTATCATTAGCCTCACGGAATCGAAAGCGAACGTTTTGAGCAGCCAGTGCATTCAGGTCATATTTGCTGGTGACATAACCGTGGCTGTCACCGACAAATGCGGAACGCCCTGCGAGGGGGTTTGTGCCTAAAGAGTAAACCGTCCCGCCGTAACTTTTTCCTGTTGCCCACAGAGTACCTGCATCGGTCCAGGCGCTTCCGCTATCGGCGCTGTACTCGAGCGCACCTCCGTCATAATACGTGGGAGTAATGGTGGTATCAGTCTCAAACCCGAAGGCATGCTTAAAGTGCAGGAATGCATTCGCAGGGAGTGTTATGTCTGTATTCATATATGCAACCGAATCAGAGGTGGAGCCGATGTCATCCACATACAGCGACGTGGCGCCGGAGGCAGCGTAGCCGGTAACAAAAAGCCATGGGTTCGCCCCCGTCAGATAACTTGCATTCCAGTGCGTACTGTTCTCCATATCGTCAAAGAACAGGTCGTTGGCCGCCTGGCCGGCAGGACAGGGACTCACTATGGGTTCATATCCGGCTGCCGGCTCCAGGTTCATCTCTACCGCATCGGTGGCATTACGCACCTGCTGGCAGTCGCCGGAGGTAATGCTTGAGGCGCCAACCAGGTTAAGACAGGCCTGGTACAAATACTGGTACAGATCATAGTAATTGGAACCGGAAGTCAACAGATGAGTTTGCGCCTCGTAATAGATTTTGGCAACCTTGGTGATTCCCAGCCCTGTTACAGTCGTGCCGTTGAAGGTATCGCCGTCGGTCATCAGATAGACGGCTTTATTATTTATGCCGCTGTTTGTGTGTACCCCGCCGTTGTCTAAAAAGTCTGCGTCGTAATCATAATTTGGGCTGGTCATCTTGTCAGGGTTACTGAAGAGCGTCGGGTCCTTCATGTCACGGATGGCCCCAGTGACGGGAAGATCTTCGCCCATCTTCCATCTGACCGCATCGGTATCTGTTCCGCTCCCGTTCATTAAATCAATAAATTCTCCCCAGAGATCGGAGAAGGATTCATTGATGGCGCCGGACTGGTAATAGTACAGGAGATTCGATGTATGGTCCGTGACACCGTGAGTCAGTTCATGACCTACTACGTCGTCGGCCTGAGAAAATCCATCACCATAGGCCATCTGTGTGCCGTCCCAGAAGGCGTTCTGATAGCCCACGACATCGTAGTGAACCGTGGAAGAGATCGACATACCTGCTCCATCGATGCTGTCGCGCCCGTGATAGTTAAAATAGAAATCATAGGTATCTCCGGCATACCGGTGCGCAGCTACGGCATCCGCATCGCCGCCTGTACAGGTCGGGTTGCTTTCATTGCACACAAGCGTGCCCGGAAGGGTGGTGGTGTTGTTTGCGGTATAGGTTAAACGGCTCTTTGCGTCCTTAATCTGATTGAAGTGCAGACGGATATTACCTTTTTGCGCATCTACCAGCACA
>JACQYJ010000143.1 GCA_016208525.1 Deltaproteobacteria bacterium
CTCTTGCAAAAGTCCTTAACCACAGAGGACACCGAGAAAAGATGAGAGGCACAGAGGACAAAATTATAATATTTAAGAAAAACCTCTGTGTTTCTCTGATTAATCTCTGTGAACTCTGTGGTTCAAATAGTTTTGCAATTCCCTCTCAAGGTTTTTCTTTTGGTATTAAAGGGTTTCCTCCGTTGCTCTGTGGTTCGATTGCAGGATTTAGGTTAAATTTGAACGATGGCTTACTTCCTGCCAATAATCAGGAACACCGGGAATTCCCGCCTCCCATTGCCTCCGATTCCCTTCACAACTGTTGCCGCAGTGACATCATGGAGATCACGGAAACCGGTCTCTTCAAGGAGCTCTTTCAGGCGCACACGCTCAAAGCCGAAGTGGAGCACTCCCTTGTTATCGTCGTGAAATGTGCCGTCTTCCTTGTCGAGATCGGCAATGCCAAGGTATCCTTCGGGGGCAAGGAGATCGTACAACTGCTTTAAGAAAACAGCTGGTTCCTGCACATGGTGCAGAGTCATGCTGCTTACAACCAGATGAAACTTCCCCTCCACCTTGCCGCCCTGCTCAAAGTCCACGAACTGTGTATGGACGTTACTGAGCCCCTGGTTCTTCAGCTTTCTCTCGATGACCTCAAGCATCCCCCCTGAGTTATCTACGCCGGTGATGCTCTTTACGAACGGCTGAAGCCTGAGGGTTACAAGGCCTGTGCCACACCCATAGTCAAGGGCGTCCATATCCTGTGTCGGCCCGATCTCCCTGATGATTGTATCTGCCACGTCATTGGCGAGCTTGACCCGAATTGGGTTTTCATCCCAGGCAGCGGCCTTCTGATCAAAGTCCGTTTTATTCTCGTTTCCCATAGCAAACACCTCCGTATTCATATCGTTGGCAGTAAAGGTGGGAGGATTTTAACGTATACCGGCAATCTCTGCAAGTGAAATACCTTCGGCGAGGTTAATTATTTATCAGAGGATAGTTCGGTGATCAAACAGTTGTTGACTTTCCACCCCAAAATGTATTAATTTTAATGCCTAAATCATTAAAATCTACCACAGAGACACGGAGGCGCAGAGTAAGGCATGAAGGGCTTCTCCGTGACCTCTGTGCCTCTGTGGTTAAAGTTAAGGTTTTTTAGTGGGCTGAGCCCACCGAATGAGGAGGGGGAAGTTGTGAAAATGACAGGTGCGCAGATACTTATAGAGAGCCTCATGAAAGAGGGTGTTGACACCATTTTCGGCTACCCCGGCGGGGCGGTTCTCAATATATATGACGAGCTATTGAACTACCCGATAAGGCATATCCTTGTCAGGCACGAGCAGGGCGCTGCCCACGCTGCGGACGGGTATGCCAGGTCGACAGGTAAGGCCGGCGTGTGCCTTGCCACATCCGGGCCCGGGGCAACAAACGTTGTAACAGGTGTAGCAACGGCATATATGGATTCCATCCCGATGGTTGTCCTGACAGGGCAGGTCCCCACTATGCTCATTGGGAATGACGCCTTCCAGGAGGCTGATGCATCACAAGGCCGTGTACAAAACACAACTACCTTGTAAAGGATGTAAAGGATCTGGCCAGGATAATAAAGGAGTGGCGCCTACCCTGCAAAAGAGAAGCTTTCCCTCGGTATGCTGGGGATGCATGGAACCTTCAGGGCCAATATGGCCGTGACCCACTGCGACCTTCTCGTTGCCGTTGGCGCCAGGTTTGACGACAGGGTAACAGGGAAGATCAGCGAGTTTGCGCCTGATGCCAAGATAATTCATATAGACATAGACCCCACGTCCATCAGCAAGAACGTCAGGGTTGATGTCCCCATCGTAGGTGATGTTAAGAATGTCCTCTCGAAGATGAACGACCTGGTGAAGGACGACAAGGGCGCATGGAAGGCTGATAGGAAGGGATGGCTGGCACAGATAGCGGAGTGGGACAAGACGCATCCAATGGGATACAGGCAGGAGAAGAAGGGACCGATAAAGCCCCAGTATGTCATAGAGAAGATAGCCGAGCTTACCAGGGGGGACGCCATAGTAACCACCGAGGTAGGGCAGAACCAGATGTGGACGGCCCAGTTTTTTCCTTTCAACAAGCCGAGGACACTTATAACATCAGGCGGCCTTGGAACCATGGGTTTCGGGTTCCCTGCCGCCATAGGGGCGCAGGTGGCCAACCCGGATAAGACCGTCATCTGCATGGCAGGGGACGGAAGCATTCAGATGAACATCCAGGAGCTCGGAACAGCAGTGCAGTTCAAGATACCTGTAAAGGTTGCGATATTAAACAACCACTTTCTCGGTATGGTCAGGCAGTGGCAGGAGCTTTTCTTCCACAGGAGGTACTCATACACCTGCATAGACTGCGCCCCGGATTTCGTGAAAGTGGCAGAGGCTTACGGAGCAGTTGGACTCAGGGCTACAAAGGTGGATGAGGTGGAGAAGGTCATAAAAGAGGCCCTGAAGGTGAAGGACAGGCCCGTGTTCATGGACTTCCAGGTTGACCCTGAGGAAGGGGTATACCCGATGGTCCCTGCAGGCCAGCCTCTGAGCAAGATGCTTTTGGTGTAGACCGCACGATGCGAGGTGTGCGTGAGACCAATGAATTCTCAAATTGAAGAAATCAAAAAAACTGTGTTACCTAAAAACTGCAAACCACAGAGGGCACAGAGAAAAGATTAAAACAAGGTTTTTCTTCTGGTATTAAAGGGTTTCCTCCGTGTGTTCTGTGGTTCGATTGCAGGATTTAAGTTAAACAGGAAATAGGCTAAGTCGTGGGAGATATAGATGCGTCATACAATATCAGTCCTTGTAGAAAACGAATTCGGTGTCCTTTCCAGGGTGGCGGGGCTTTTCAGCGGGAGAGGTTTCAATATAGAATCTCTCTGCGTTGCGGAGACCCTGGAACCGTCTGTCTCAAGGATGACTATTGTAACCAGGGGGAATGAGCAGATACTTGAGCAGATAATGAAGCAGCTTAACAAGCTCATTAATGTCATAAAGGTCATAGATTTCCAGAAGGGCGAGTGCGTCGAGAGGGAGATGGCCCTTATAAAGGTCTCAGTTGACGACAAAAACCGCTCCGAGATACTCTCCATAATTGACATCTTCAGGGGTAAGGTCGTAGATGTCAGCCCAAAGTCCTACACCATTGAGATGACAGGTGACGAGAGCAAGATAAAGGCCCTCATTGATCTTCTACAGCCTATGGGGATAAAGGAAGTGGTCAGGACGGGCAAGGTGGCGATTGCGAGGGGTTCACCAAAAGATAAAGCAAAAGATAAAGGGTCAGGTCTCCATATTCCATAAATCTAATTTCTTTGATAACATAAAGGCGACTTTATCGTCAAAGGAGATAAAATGGCCAGTAGAA
>JACQYJ010000144.1 GCA_016208525.1 Deltaproteobacteria bacterium
CAGCCTTTTTTATTTCAAGTACAGAGGCCCAGAGCTTTCTTCAATATAGCAAGCTCTGGTTTGCAGTTTTTAGGTATTATTCCTTCTCAAGTATCCTGTCTATCTCGGTCACGTCCCTGTTCCTTATTGAGACCTTCTCCCTCATCTCCTTAAAACCCTTGAGCCTGAAGGTTACCTCGCTTATCCCGGGTTCCAGGTATATGCTCAATGGGGACATCCCGTGATATATGGCGCCTGTATACACCTCAGCCCTCGGCGGCTCTGTCCTAATAACGAGCCTGCCTACCCCTTCAGGGATCGTCATATCTTT
The DNA here is from genome assembly GCA_016208525.1 of Deltaproteobacteria bacterium. Classification (GTDB taxonomy): domain Bacteria; phylum Desulfobacterota; class JAENJC01; order JAENJC01; family JAENJC01; genus JAENJC01. The sequence goes on from JACQYJ010000144.1 coordinate 311, forward strand.
AATACCTGTTATTACCGCCGTCTGAATACTTTCATTTACCTCTTTCAATGTCTTGTTTATTACAGTCCTGAGTGTCTTTGTGATGTACCCGGCAATCGTCTTCCTGCTGTTCCCCATGACACCCGCATACTTGTCATCTTTCTCCGTTACAACCCCGGACCATAAGACCTTTCCCGTCTTCTTTGAATTCAGGGAGACTGCAAGCTGCATCTCTATCTCGTCCCTTGGCCCTATATCGAGGCGAAATTTTCCGACCTCGCCGCTCATAACAAGGTCAGTCTCATTAGAATCCTCAAGCTCCAGGCTCCAATCCTTGATGTCAAACCCTGCGGCTGTCAGATGCGAACTTATCGCCCCGGTGACAAATGTCGCTACATCCTCCTTCTTTTCCTTATCGAGCAGGATTTTATCCGAATTCATATCGGTTACGACCTCTGTGACCTTGCCTATATAATGAGGCTCAACCCCCTCCCTCGAATCTGTGAAAGGCTTGAGAGGTATGGTTGGATGCCCCTTTGCCTGTGATACATCAGGGATAACTCCTGGCCTGTATGCTATACTTAATGGCCCGGCGCACCCTGTCAGAGTCAGAATCGTTACTATAAAGGCAGATAAGTCGAACGCGGGGGCATTTAAAGAGACAATTATAAAAAAAGGGGGAAGGCATAAGCCTTCCCCCTTTTCAGACCAATACCCTATCCGCTTAGATTAGAACGCAGAGAAGAGCATGAGGGTTGTTTGGTTTTTGGTCACACCAGTACCGCTGTGTGCATCGCCGCCGAGCATCATGTAGTTCAACTGTACCTGGACGTTCTGTGCAACCTGGTATGTTGCGCCTATGAGGTTTGCAGTGTCGCTCTTCCCGCCCTTACTTCCTGCACGGTATCCAGCGCCCACTGTCACCTTGCTCGGAACTACGCCAAGTTCAGCGGACACTGCGGTTGCGGTCGTCGCATCTGTCGTGCTTGAGTTGAAGAGGTTAGTACTGCTTGCAGATGATTTATCAGCGCTGCCAACGGTCACATATACGCCGAGAGGCATAGCTCCTACGTACCCCTGGGCCTGAAAGTCAATGGCAGTTGCCCTGGAGTCAAACTTAGTAGGAGTAGTGGCTGAATCGGCTAACTCAGTTGTACCGCCCCAGAGCTGTGCACCGACGCCGAGGTCCCATCCTGCAACCTGAGGGGTTGCAGCAACACGGCGGTAGTTTCTGAGGCTGTTAAGTGGCGTAGTGCCAGAACTATCAGGTCCCCACAGAGATGCGTTTACATGGAACATGTCTGTGTAATAGACGAAGGCAAAGCCCTTTGCCGCGGTGGCAGTACCAATATACTGCTGGGCGGAAACAGCGTCCCTCTCTTCAAAGGTGCGGATGTTTCTTACAGCACCGGTGTTAAGTACTTCGAACCCGACTGAGGCGCCGAGAGCATCGGTTACATAAGGAACGAACTCAAAGTGCCCCGGGCCAACCTCGAAGGAGAAAGGCATCTTAAAGGTGGTAAAACTATCAACACCGTTGCCAAGTGCGAACTCGCCAAGGAACCCTACATGCTCACCCGCACGTCCGCCGATAAGCAATGCCGCCTCATCAGGGAACTGGAGTTCGCCGATATCCCCATCTGTACCAGTTTTGGTGTCGCCGTCTGTCTGCTGGAGCCTTATCTTTGTTACCAGTGATGCATTGAGGGTGGCTGGGAGCGACAAGCCTTCGTACTCGATCTGTGCCTGGGAGCCGATCTGGGTGTAACCGCTCGCCTTGAATGCCCTGCCGAATGCGTTCAAAGCTGGATAGTGCTGGAAATGACAAGTGGTGCATGATACGCCGACCTGACGCGCAAATGCCGGAACTGCCTGGCTCTCTGACGAGAATGCAAACGTCATTATTGCCGCAACGAACAACATACCTGTAAACTTTGTAATCTTATTCATTTACCCCTCCTGTTTTTGTGTTAAATAAAAACCTAATTTTACTCAGATAGACCTTTACCGCTCCCCCGCATATCACCTCCTTATTAATAAGTTTTTGTGATTACGACGGTATCCTTTTCAAAATGCTCCTTAAACCTATCTGCGCGATAAAATTTAAAGGATAGCGTAGTTTTAAAGTCTGTTGGAACGTGGAAAAAATTGCGACTTAATAACAGGGCTAAAGCCCTGTTTCTACGATAGATTTAAATACCACTTGAGAAAAACTCAGGAAACTCCAGTAAAGGATACCGTTCTATTTAGCATAGCAGTTCTTTTTTGTCAAGACAAGAACTGCCCTGATTTCTTCGCGATTATAAAAACTTATAGATTAAAGGAAGATTAAAATGCCCCTTCAAAAGGCGGAGCCCTAAACCTATTGACTAAACTTACTGAAAACTGTTAGATTTATGAAATCACAAAGGATGAATAAACTTGAACCGCTGAGGCGCAGAGACGCTGAGTTAATGATCTGCCATTGCCCGTTTTTTATGAGCGAGGCAGACCTGATAAGTTACAAAACCTTAGTTAAGAAGAGGAGAAAGGAGATTAATGACAATGACCCGGGCCTTTGCATCGGGAGCGGCGCCTGTGTGACTGCCTGTCCTGAAAAGGACGTTATAGGGCTTGCGAGCGGCAAGGGTGCTCTGGTAAATGCCTCGCACTGCGTCGGGCACGGAGCATGCGCCCAGGCCTGTCCCGTTGGGGCAATCACGCTGGTCTTTGGCACAGAGACGAGAGGGGTTGATATCCCTTACGTCACACCTAACTTTGAGACGAATGTGAAGGGGGTTTTCATAGTCAGCGAATTAGGCGGGATGGGACTTATCAAAAATGCCACTGTTCAGGGTAGAGAGGCTATGGAGTATATCTCTTGCCTCTTGAAGGGCGACGAGAGAAAGGGTGACGGCGTTTATGACGTCCTTGTTGTCGGCGCGGGGCCTGCCGGGATATCGGCTTCACTCGCGGCGCTTAAAAACAATCTGAAATACGTAACTATTGAGCAGGATGATATAGGCGGCGCCGTCCTCTCATACCCTCGGAACAAGATCGTAATGACCTCTCCTGTTGACCTCCCGATGTACGGAAAGGTTAAGCTGACCGAGACAACTAAAGAGGCGCTCCTGGAGC
>JACQYJ010000130.1 GCA_016208525.1 Deltaproteobacteria bacterium
CTTAATTATTGGGTATATTATTAAAGGCAAAAGCCCTGCTAAAACAAATACGAAACCCCAGGATATGGAAAAATAGTTTCTTATAGCTAACACCATAATAAAATAAACAGCAATCTGCAATGGTTGATAAAACATCTCCATCAGACCTTCCGCAACCGCCTGCTCTATAATAGAGGTATCATTGGTTATCCTGCTCATTAAAACGCCGGTTTTATTGCGATGATAAAAATCTATTGATAAGGCAAGGAGCTTATGGTATATCTTATCCCGCACATCCCTTATGGTTTTCTGCTAAAAATGTCGTTCAAGTTGCCGGAAACAACACGGTCGCATACCAACAATATTGACAAAAGGCACACGATGTCGTAAATATATGTCATGAAGTTTTTTCGATGGGACAATGAGAAGAATGAGTTTCTGAAGAAAAACAGAGGCGTTTGTTTTGAGCAAATTGTTATCTTGATGGAGCGGGAGGAGATTCTTGAAACAATTGAGCATCCAAATCAAGATAAATATCCAGGTCAGAAAATTGCGATAGTAATGATTGATGATTATGCTTATCTCGTCCCTTATGTGCAGGAAAGCGAGGAGATATTTTTAAAAACTATTATCCCCAGCAGGAAAGCTACAAGCAAATATGTGAGGACAACAAAATGAAAAAAACAATTTTAGATGATGAAGAAAAAGACATATTGGCATCATATGAGCGTGGAGAATGGAGGCCTGTGAAAAATCCAAAACAGGAAATAAACAAACTCCGTGAATATGCAAAAAATACACTTCAAAAAGACAAGAGAATAAATATCCGGATGTCATCAAAGGATTTGGATCAAGTGCAGGTTGTGGCCGCTCAAGAGGGCATTCCTTACCAAACACTGATATCCAGCATTATTCATAAATATGTATCGGGCTATCTATTAGAAAAAAAGAGGGCTTAAAAAGTTTGATTCATTCGTAAAAAGTCTTTTCTGTGGTTCGACAAGCTCACCACGAACGGAATAAAGTCAATGATTTCAAGCAAGAGCTGCCCCTGCCAGGGAGGTTCAGCATGTTTAAAAAGGTATCTCTTCTCTGTAGTTTAACTCTTCTTCTTTTCGCAGGCATCGCCTTTGCCCTGGATGTTGTGGATGAGCTTCCCAAGGGGAGCATAAACTGGAGCAGGGGGGCAGTGACGGCAAAGGGCTCTGGCGTGGCCCCTTCAGGGGCTGTCAATCCGTCTCAGGCGAGGCTTTTGGCAGAAAGGGCAGCAATAAGCGATGCCAGGAGGAACCTTCTTGAAACTGTTGGAGAGGTCAGGGTTGACGCCTCATCTACTGTCAGTTCAATGATGACAAAGAACGATGTGATTACATCGAGAATAAGCGGGATTGTTAAGGGCTCCGCCGTCACAGGTAAGCGGTTTCTGGATGACGGAACTGTAGAGGTGACTGTAGAGATGCCTATAACAGGGGCATTTCTGGATGTGATGCTTACGGAGGTCAAGGCAGCGCCCTCCATTACCATGACCATCCCGCTTCCGAAACCTGTGAAGAAGGATGTTCCCAGAGTAGAAGTGAAGATACCTGTAACCCCGGCAGAAAATAAAAAGACTGCTCCTGAGCCGCTAAAACCTGCTGTTCGACCTGCCCCATCTGTGCCTGCAACACCTTCAACCCCTGCTGAGCCCGCAAAAGAAGTGAAGTCATCACCTGAACCGGAGAGGATTGATCTGAGCAAAGTCAACTATTCGGGCCTGATAATAGATGCCAGGGAGGTGGAGGTAAAACCTGCCCTGATGCCAAAGGTGCTCAACGAAAAAGGGGAGGTCATTTACAGCTCTGCCAACATGCAGAAGGAGGAGGCCGTAAAGACAGGAGTTGTCGGGTATGCAAAAGAAGTGGACGCAGCCAGGAAACATCCGAGAGTCACAGAAACCCCGGTTGTCGTTGCCGCCCTGAAGGGAAGCGGGGAAAAGCGCAGTGACGTCATAATATCTGACGGAAACGCCCGGACGATAACGACCACAGAGCCCACCTTGGGGTACCTGAAGAAAGGGAGGGTGATGATTGTTTACAGATAAAATACCAGTGGTCGGTGGTCGGTGGTCGGTGGTCAGCAGGACCATCTTATCCTTAATGTTTTTCTTTTTACCGGCCCCTGACCACTGGCCACTGACCACTGAAGTTCACGCCGCCGCCACAGTCCTTCGGGGCAAAATCAGAGTCGTCTACGATCTCATCACAGACAACCCGGCTGTAGGGATCGAGGCTATTCCTAATTATTCGAATGCCACTTTCTCTCAAAAGGTTATTTCAGAGGATGAATTTTCAAAGAGGGTTGAGGTGATAGTTGATATCTCGAATCCCCTCGCATCAAAGACACCTTTTCCACTTCCTGCATCTGCGCTTTCCGATGAACTTAAAAAGGGTTTAGGCCCTGAAAAAAACATTCAGGTGGATGACCAGGAGATAAGAGGGGCGGCAAGGGAGATCACTGCAAAGGCCAGGACAGTTACAGAGGCCCATTCAGCCATTGCTGACTGGGTGAGGGATCAGCTCACCTATGACGCATCGAAAGGGGTGAAGCAGGACGCAGCATCTGTCATCAGGACAAAGAGGGGCTCCTGTGTCGGTCACACAAATCTTTCCATCGCCCTGCTGAGGGCTTCCGGAATCCCTGCCAGATACGCCCACGGCTACCTCCCGCCTGGATTCGGCTGGGGCGCTACGGAGGAGTTCTGGGGGGTAAAGATAACACGCGGCGGGTATCACGCATGGTATGAGACATACTTTCCTGATATAGGCTGGGCCTTCTCGGACGGAGAGAGCTCCAAGAACTTTGTAGACCCTGCCCATCTCGTCCGATACATCGACGGGATTGATATTAACCCAAGGGCAGATAAGGCTGGAAGCCTTGATTTTGTTAATGAGGAGGAGGGCATCGGGAAGCTCAACGCCCATGTGACTTTTTCAGTTGCAGCGGAAGAAAAGGATACCCGTCCCATAGACCAGCTCCCATCTCCATCATCAAAGCCTCTCTTTGCCGTTCAGACCGGCCCTCTACAGTTC
>JACQYJ010000140.1:0-3035 GCA_016208525.1 Deltaproteobacteria bacterium
AAAGGGTTTTAAAAGGTTCTTATACTCAAAATTTATCTCTGTGCCCTGGTTTGCAGTTTAGGTATTAGTATGTGTGGCCTGAAATAACGCGAAGAGCTATTGAACAGTATATAATACTTGGGTCATAGGGGACTGATTAACTTTATATCTGATATTTTTTGAAATGCCTTGTCTGCTGAGACAAGAGTAAGTTCCCTGGCCGCTGCCGTTGCCGCAATAATAGCATCCGGTACCTTAAACTTATGGTGTCTGCGATAAATTACTGCTCTGTCAATAATCTCATCATCAATGTATAGTATCTCGATTTCTTTTAAAAAGTCATTAATGCCTTTTATTGCATCCTTATCGTCTGTCTCAAAGCAAAGCAGTTCAATCTTTGTTATGCATGATATAAAGATTCTGACTGTCGCATTTGAAATCAAGTCAGAGACAACTTCTTCTCCATCAAAAATAGATCACCGAATTGGTATCTAAAAGGATGTCCGGCATTAAGACCACTCGCCCCTTAGATTTTTTTGATACTCAAGACCGTCAACCCTTTTTTTAAATATACCCTTAAATCTATCCAACCGTGCGCCTATTCCTGCTCCCTCTTCGAGAATAGTGATTAACAGTTTAGCCTTTTTTATGGGGGGCATGGAGTCTTTATAGGTTATCTTTCCGTTTTCATAATACGCCTCTATGGTCTTAAGCATCTTCACCTCCTTTGTTTAATCTACGTATTGTCAAAATCTAACCACAGAGCTCTGTGGTTTCATTTTTCCTATTGAGTTTTCATAAAACTTTTGACAGTACCTTAATCTACTCCTAAAATAATGCAATTCCTAAAGCATGTCAAATGTTTATGCCAAATGATATTACCTAATCCTGCAATCGAACCACAGAGCACACAGAGAAAACCCTTTAATACCAAAAGAAAAAACCTTGTTTTAAATCTTTTCTCTGTGCACTCAAAAGGTGACTTTTAAAAGCCCAATGATTTTTAAATCTAAAGCATGAGAAAACAGAGAAGTAAAGGGTTTTAAAAGGTTCTTATATCCAAAATTTATCTCTGTGGTTTGCAGTTTTTAGGTGAGATATTAAAATGACTTATCTCTTGACGGCATCCTCTTATGATGGTATACATTGTTTAAATATCGTATACAAACAGGCCTTTTATGAAAAATATTATAGTTGCAGACAGCCGCGCATTAATACTTCTCCTAAATCCTGCAATCGAACCACAGAGCACACAGATTTTGCTTGTTGGCTTGCCGGCTTGCAAGCTTACCAGCTTTTTTATCTGCGCACTCAAAAGGTGATTTTTAAAAACCCATAATTTTTAAAGTCTATAGCATGAGGACACAGAGAAGAAAAGGGTTTTAAAAGCTTCTTATACTCAAAATTTATCTCTGTGGTTCGATTGCAGGATTAGGTAGAAAATGAAAGATGGAGGAGTTTGAATGAAAGGTTTTAAAAAATTCGGGTTTTGCGATCAGGGTATCTTTTTTCTGCGAGGGGCGGTCTTTGCCATCATATTATCGTTAGGCGCTGCATCCGCTCTCTATGCCCTGAGCCCCGACCAGGCAGTGATCGGACCATATCTGGAACGTATGACCCCAGCGCAGCGTCAGATATTCGATGATATGAAGGCGAAATCAGGAGGCCAGATACCTCTCGATGTTCTCATGGCCTTCAAGAGCAGCAACGGCCAGGTAACGCCTGAGGTGATAGACGCTATACGCAAAAACGGAATAGACCTTACGCCAGATCAGATTGAAATACTCAAGACAGGAAAAGCGCCTGACAAGCAGCCTGCAGCGCCCCCGAAAGACCAGGCGCCTGTGACGCAGGTCCAGCCCGAACTGAAACCTCCGGCGCCTGTTGAGACAAAACCTGCGGGCAAACCTGTGGAAATCCCTGCTGCGGAACCCAGGTTGCAGCGCTATGGAATGAATCTCTTCAAGTCAGGACGGATGAGAATTGCAGCGATTGAGGATATGATTGGGAAAGGCCAGATCCCGCCTGTGGCCCAGCGGGATGCTATAGCCGGATTCGTGGGACCCATAGACATGGGGACAGCTTCCGTAATTGCCACAGTCCCCCCGAGCTACGCTCTCAGCCCCGGGGATCAGGTCACAGTATACTATTGGGGCGACATGATGGAATTAACTACAGTAAAGATCCTGCTGGACGATAAGGGGGAGGTCGCAATCCCGAAGGCGGGGAGGCTTGTTGCACGTGGCATGTCGCTTCCCCAGTTCCAAAGCGCAGTCCAGGACCTTCTTGAAAGAGGGTTTGGAAAGAGCGTAAGCGTCATAGCCACACTGGACAGCCTTAAAAGCATACAGATTTTCATTACAGGCGAAGCGTTCCGTCCGGGTAGCTATGCAGTCAGCTCCAACACTACCCTGTTTAACGCCCTTCTTTCTTCTGGCGGGCCCTCAGACGCTGGTTTCTTGCGGGACATACGGCTGATAAGGCGGGGGAAAACCACGAGCGTAGATTTTTACGCATATCTGATGCAGGGCGACTCTAAAAACGATATCCCCCTCCAGCCTGGCGACGCCATTTTTATTGCCAGGGCGGAAAAGCTGGTTTCCATAGAGGGTGAAGTGAACCGCCCTGCGATATATGAGTTGAAAAAAGAGGAGCGTCTTAAAGACCTTGTTCGGATGGCGGAGGGGATAAAGCCTGGCGGTCTAAGTTACAAGGTGCATATCACCTCCATCATCCCCAACAGGGAGAGGGTTGTGGCAGACGTTGACATGAGCGGCAATATGGCGGCCTACGACCGGGAGCTTTTTGACGGCGATTCCGTGTCAGTCATCGCCATAGTGCCGGAAATCCTAAACAAGGTCACGCTAAGCGGAAATGTCAAGTACCCAGGCGTGTATGAGCTTAGAAAAAACATGAGGGTCTCCGACCTCTTTAATGAGGCTAATCAGCCCTGGGGAGAGGCATATCTTGACCGCGCCGAAATAATCAGGCTGAATGAAGACAGGAAGACAACTACTATTATACCTTTCCACCTTGGGAAGGCATTGCAGAAAGAC
>JACQYJ010000140.1:3057-9470 GCA_016208525.1 Deltaproteobacteria bacterium
TTGCAGAAAGACCCTTCGGAAAACATCCAACTGGCTCCTCTTGACAGGATCGTTGTCTATTCAAAATGGGACGTACAGTTCTACCCCGAACGCACGGTCACGATCCGTGGTTCGGTGCAAAAACCTGACGATTATACTGCTTCCGAAGGGATGCGGGTGCAGGACATCATTTTTAAGGCAGGGGGAGTGATGCCGGAGGCATATCTTGACCGCGCCGAAATAATCAGGCTGAATGAAGACAGGAAGACAACTACTATTATACCTTTCCACCTTGGGAAGGCATTGCAGAAAGACCCTTCGGAAAACATCCAACTGGCTCCTCTTGACAGGATCGTTGTCTATTCAAAATGGGACGTACAGTTCTACCCCGAACGCACGGTCACGATCCGTGGTTCGGTGCAAAAACCGGGCGATTACCCGAGGTCCGACGAGATGAGGATCAGCGATCTCCTCGTCACGGCGGGCGGTCTTATGCCGAACGTCTACCTGGAGCGGGCCGACCTGCTCAGGTTCGATTTCGAGAGAGAGACATATCAAATCATCCCTGTAGAGATCAGCCGGGTCATGGAGAAAGACAAGACCCATGATATCATACTGAACGACAGGGACCTTCTGCATATCCTTGCGAAGAAAGATGCGGCATATACATACGCGCATGAGGTCGATATCTACGGAGCAGTGCAGCGGCCAGGGACATACAAACGCGGCGAGGGTATGAGTTTGCAGGACCTCATTTTTGCCGCAGGCGGTCTCCTTCCAGGCGCAGCTCCTGACATAACTATTGCAAAGGCTGGAGGCGCCGGTAAAACTATAACAATCACGGTAAAGTCAGACCTCGTGAAAAAAGGGGACCCAGCCCACAACGTGTTTTTAGATGATGTTGATATTGTTATGGTCAGGGAAGACTCGGAATATTTCGAGAGGCCCCGGTGGGTCACCCTGAAAGGAGAAATAAGATTCCCCGGCGCCTACCCCATGCTGAAAAGAGACGAGCGGATCAGCGATATTATAGCACGGGCCGGGGGGTTGACGGGATTGGCCAATCCAAAGGGCGCAGTTTACATGCGGAGAAAAGATTTTATCCCTTCTGAGGAGCAGAAGAGGGATATACAGATAATCAATAAATTGACTAATTCTCTGAACGACCTGGAATACAAGCGGCAGGCAGCGCGCAACCTGTGGCTCATTCAGAAGGAAGTGGGTATGATGACCGCTCAGTCACCCGCCATTTCCGGTCCTCAGGTTGTTTCCGGCAGCGGAACTGTGAGCGAGGCAGCCGCAATCGCCCTGGCGCCCTCCATTGCGCAGGCATCCGGCAAGATTGCGAGCGACGTAATAGGCGCCCTTGAAACCGGGGCCGGGATGGCTGCCACTGCCAGGAAGCTTGAGGATGCCGACCTGGCACAGTCGGAGAGGATTGTGGTGAACCTTGACATGGCATTAAAGGGAGACAGTAGAGATAACCTTCAGGTGCATGAAGGCGATTCCCTGACTATCCCCCGCAGGATGGAGACCGTCAGCATAGTTGGGGCAGTGATGAAACCTGTTACCCTTAACGTTAATAATAAATGGAAGCTCAAGAAATACATTACCAGGGCTGGAGGGTTTGCAGCGGACGGGGATCCGGCTCGGGTAATTGTTTCCAGGGTGGATGGAACTGTCATGACTGCTGATGAAATTGATTATATAGAGGCTGGAGATGTCATATTTGTCCCTACCAGGGTGATATCTACGGAAATCATCACAACTGCGGATAAGGTCATAAGCGTGGTTAAATTCACCCTTGCTACGGTTGCCAGCGTTGTCGTATTTCTTGCGCTTATCCCATGACACGTTTATCCCTAACACTAATCCTTGCCTTGACCTTAACCTCAACCTTAGCCTTTGCCGGGGCTTCAACCAGCGATCCCCTGTGGGACTGGAAGTATGACGCAATAGAGAGGCTTTCCCTGGCGACCGGAGAAAATACTGTTTTAAACACAAGACCCATATCGCGGCTGGAGATGGCTGGACTGGTTCAGAGGATTGCTGTGAAGGTCGTGGTTGAGGCTGAGGCCAAGAATGATTATTACAGGATATTGCTGAAGAGACTTGAAGAAGACCTGAAGGAAGAGATTATGGGTCTGAATGAAGGGACTGTAGAAGGACTGAAAATAAAGCCCTTGAGGTGGGTCAGGGCAAAGGCGGTTCATACCGATTCACCTGTTCAGATGGAGAACGACTACGGTTTCAGAGGCGGAGACCTGAGTATTCGGGGCGAGGCCTCAACCTCAGGCACGTGGGGCTCAATAGGCTACGAGTTAAGGCCTCAGTATAATCTTTACAAGGCTGAGGCTAAGGATGAGTTTGAGGATAAGCCGGATATCCATTCAGGGTATATCGTTGCGTGGCTGAAAAACATAGAGATAGAGGTCGGCAGGGACGCCGTCTGGTGGGGGCCAGGGCGCCGCGGAAACTGGGTACTGACCAATAATGCGCCTGCCTTTGAAATGATTAAGCTTTCTAATGCGCTGACAACTATCCCTCCATGGCCCCTGGATTTTATGGGGGATACAAGGTTTACCGCCTTCCTCGGAAAGATCAGCAGGCAGACCATAAAATACATAGATAACGGCATCCAGGTTACGGATAATAAAGAACCTTTGTTTGCAGGAGGCAGACTTGACTTCAGTCCTTCAAGGTATATAGAGCTTGGGGTCTCACAGGGGATAGAGCTTATAGACAGAGGAGGAAACGGGTACTCCTTCGACTATATCAGTAAAACCTTTATCCCTACTTATGGCAGCAATGAGGAAGAAGGCATTTCAGGGCCGGTGGCCAATCGTGTCACAGCCTTTGATATCTCCCTGAATATGGGAGGAGACCATAACTTCATGAAGGAGTCAGGACTTAAGGGGATGAAGGTCTATTGGACGTGGGGTGGAGAAACAATGGTGTCGGACTACCGGACTAAACTGCCCCGCACATGCTTTACCAGCAACCTATTTGGTCTGTATCTCGATAACGGAAAAACGGAGCTTAGTATGGAGTACTCCACCAGTTTCGATTCAAAGGCCTCATGGTACGACCACTACCAGTTCACAGAAGGGTACAGGAACGAAGGTTTCGTCCTTGGTCATCCCCAGGGGGCCGGCAACAGAAAAGATATGTTCATTAGCATCTCTCATCCCCTTACTGACAGGATAATTCCGCGTCTGCATTTTGAGAGGAAGGAATGGCATAGCGGAGGCAATCAGGTCCCTGTGGAAAATGATTTTGGATTGTCTGTTGATCTCTTTGGAAAGAGAGGAGAAAAGTTCGGCATCTCCTACGAATACAGGGACTCTGATAGTAATGCGTCAAATAACATTTGGATGCTTGATATGCTGTACCGTTTTTAATCCGTAACTACTCACCACAACTACTCACCACAGAGACACAGAGAGCACGGAGTTTCACGGACTATTATTTACTTTTCAATAACTTATAAATAAAAAACTGCTAACCTTTCAGGTGAGTTTAAAATATAGGCTGTATCTACCAGATTACTGTTTTTGTCCGTGTTACTCCGTGGCCAATTGCCGCATTTAGGTTTAATCCATAAGAAAAAGGCCTCCCCTCTTTCGAAGGGAGGCCTTTTTTACTATCATCTATTCACTGCCTTTTAATACATTCCGCCCATTCCGCCCATTCCACCCGGCATTGCAGGGGCAGCAGGTTTTTCCTCCGGGATCTCGGCTATGAGGGCCTCGGTGGTTATCATCAGGGATGCGACAGAGGCCGCATTCTGAAGGGCACACCTGGAGACCTTTGTAGGGTCTATGATGCCGGCCTGTATAAGGTCTTCATAATCATCGGCGCTTGCGTTAAAACCAAAGGCGCCTTTGCCGTTCTTTACCTTATCTACCACTATTGAGCTTTCAAAGCCGGCATTCACGGCTATCTGACGAATCGGCTCTTCGAGCGCCCTCTTCACGATATTCACGCCGAGCTGCTGTTCCTTGTCAAGCGCAAGCTTGTCAAGCGCTGCAAGGGTCCTGATGAAGGCGACTCCGCCGCCGGGGACTATCCCTTCTTCTACAGCAGCCCTGGTTGCATGGAGGGCATCCTCCACCCTTGCCTTCTTCTCCTTCATCTCTGTCTCTGTTGCCGCTCCAACCTTAACAACCCCAACACCTCCGGCTATCTTTGCAAGCCTCTCCTGGAGTTTCTCTTTGTCGTAGGATGAAGTGGTCTCCTCAATCTGGGTTCTGAGCTGTTTTGCCCTTGCCTCTATGAGCTTCTTGTCCCCTGCCCCTTCCACGATAATCGTGTTGTCCTTGTCAATTACAACCTTCTTTGCGCGGCCAAGGTCCTTAAGTGTCAGGTTCTCAAGCTTCTCGCCTAGGTCCTCTGTGATGGCCCGGCCTCCGGTAAGGATTGCGAGGTCTTCGAGCATCGCCTTTCTCCTGTCTCCAAAACCAGGGGCCTTTACGGCAGCGGCTGAGAGGGTACCCCTCAATTTATTTACAACCAGCGTAGCAAGGGCCTCGCCCTCCACATCCTCAGCTATAATCAGGAGGGGCTTGCCCTGCCTTGCGATCTGCTCCAGCACAGGAACGAGGTCTTTCATGTTGGATATCTTCTTTTCATGTATAAGGATGAACGGGTCCTCCAGAACGGTTTCCATCCTGTCCGGGTCTGTTACGAAATAAGGGGAGAGGTAACCCCTGTCAAACTGCATGCCTTCAACTACGTCAAGGGTTGTCTCAAGGGTCTTCGCCTCTTCAACGGTTATAACCCCTTCCCTGCCAACCTTGCTCATTGCCTCTGCCAAAATATTCCCAATGGTCAGGTCATTGTTGGCCGAGATAGTGCCTACCTGGGCTATCTCTTTTTCGGTCTTGCAGGGCTTGGAGAGTTCCTTCAGCGAAGTCACTGCGGTCTCTACCGCCTTGTCAACTCCCCTCTTTATGTCCATAGGGTTATGTCCGGCTGCGACAAGCTTTGCCCCTTCCCTGTATATCGCCTGGGCAAGAACGGTTGCCGTAGTCGTCCCGTCACCGGCCACATCAGAGGTCTTGGATGCTACCTCCTTAACCATCTGGGCTCCCATGTTCTCAAACTTATCCTTGAGTTCGATCTCTTTTGCAACAGTAACTCCGTCCTTAGTGATAATAGGAGAGCCGTAGGACTTCTCTATCACCACATTCCTTCCCTTAGGGCCAAGTGTAACCTTAACTGCATCAGCCAGGACATTTACCCCTTTGAGTATCGCGTCCCTTGCCGGCTGTCCAAATACTAACTGCTTTGCTGCCATAACTTCCTCCTTAAAATTTATGTTTTTAATTCTTCAAAACCAAAGCCTACCACGGAGACACTGAGACACGGAGTAAGATTTATTTTATAAAATTTAATTTCTTTTCTCTGTGTCCTCTGTGTCTCTGTGGTTAGATGATTATCGCCTTACTTCTCGACAACTCCGAGGATATCGTCTTCTCTCATGATCAGGTGTTCCTCACCCTCTATCTTCACCTCTGTGCCGCCGTATCTGCTGAAAAGTATCCTGTCGCCAACCTTGACATCGAGAGGCAAGACTGTCCCGTTTTCGAGGACCTTCCCTTTTCCGACAGCTACAATCTCACCCTCGGACGGCTTTTCCTTGGCGGTCTCCGGGATGATTATCCCGCCCTTTGTCTTCTCTTCTTCCTTGACCCTCTTTACAATGATTCTGTCCTGCAACGGCCTGATCTTCATGATTTTCCTCTCCTCCTTTATTTGATGATCTCGTAAAAAGCCATTTTTCACACAGAGGCACAGAGAACACGGAGACAACCCATTGATAATGAAGGTTTTTTCCTTGTTACTTCGCTGCTTTGTGTGAGACCAGTCTTTTTACGAATTTCTCTTATTTGATGACCTCGTAAAAAAGTCTTTTTTGCTCGCAAAGGCGCAAAGATAAGCTCTTTAATTCCAATATGTTTTTCTCGGCGTCTCCGCGTCTCTGCGGTAATCAGCAAGTCTGATCCGGTCTGCCTCACCCCTCCGGATGAAATTTAGCACTCGCATGTCAAGAGTGCTAAGGGATGAGGTGTGTTTTTAATAGAAATTGCCAATAAAGGCAAGGGTTGATTTTGATTAATTTTATCTAATTTAATCAGATTTAAGCGAATATTTTAAAATATCGCGCCATTTTAATAAGTTTCATAATATTGAGATTTAAGAGCCTCTGTAACCGCTGTCAAGACACCAATTCTCCAGTATGATGAATATAGGTCATTATCGATTTTAAATCAAGGGCCTGCTTTATTAGTAACTTTGCTATTTGACATCTGCGGGCATTTAGGGTATTTATCACCAATGTTTTATGCCGTATCCTTCATCTTCGGCGCAATAGTCGGAAGTTTTTTGAACGTCTGCATATTTCGCATACCAGCGGGCAGGTCTGTTGCGTT